>CAYMOD010000034.1:0-13596 GCA_964391945.1 uncultured Rhodobacterales bacterium
TCCCTGTCGGCAGTGCGAAGCTGTCGCAACCGGAGAGATCGCTATGAGCGACGAGGCTGAAGAATCGGCCGGCACCGAGCCTCCCGAAATGGTCGAGGTCATCGTGCGCATCGGCGTCGGCGTGCCAGCCTGGGCGCGCGGCCACAATACGATCGTAGACCTTCACGCAGAACCATACACAGCCAGCAGATGAGCAGACGGGGACCTTCTCGGTCATCGCATTCGTCGCCGCAGGTACCGGTCCCTCCCGCCAATGTCGACTGCATCTCGCGGGACGCGGCACGCTGTCTGACCTCGGCGAAAATGAACCTGGCTCCGGACATGGCGGCGAATCTGGCCGAAAGATCTGAGCAGGAAGCAAATTTGCAGTAGCTACATAATCCCGCACAGCGTTACAGGCTGCGCTCATCCGGCGCCGCCTGCGCCCCGCCCTCGCATGTCGGCAGCCGGGCCATGCGAGAGCGGGTCTTCATGTCTACGAGAAGTCAGGCCGTGGGAGGGGAGCCTCGAGACCCGGTTCCCGTCCCCGGCGGTGCATGCCCAGCCCGCGCTACTCCCGGAAGATTGCAGCCAGGCGCCCAAGCCTTGCGCGGCCGGCCGCGGCAATGTCGCGCAGAGTGGGAACGCTCAGCGGAGGCGCATCCGCGTAGAGCCCGTCGTTCTCCCTGACGAAAATGACGTAGAGGAAGTTGCCAAGGGAGCGGTAGGCGAAGACAAAGGAAAGGGCGCCGCTGACCAGCGACGCCATGAATACGCCGTAAGCCGATACGCCAAGCATCCCATGAAACATCGCGCTCAGCCCGAGATTGAGAGCGAAGAAGAGGAGTCCGAGCCGGAAGAACACGATCGAGCGGTTGCACAGGATCAGGATCGAGCAACACAGGAAGAAAAGCGACTGCAGCAGCACCGCCACGATACCAATCTGCAGCAGTTCGACCTGCACCGAACTCATCGCAAGCAGGCGCGCAACCAGCGGCGACAGCAGGATCAGCACGGCTGAACATACCGTTTGCGCGAACAGGATGCGGAAGACGCCTTGCAGGATCAACTCCTGCAACCGGGCCACGTCGCTTTCCAGCGCCTTGCAGGTTGGACGCTGCCCTGTCAGATCCCAGAAGCGCCGCATCCGCGGCTCGATCACCCGCTCCTGGAACAGGAACCAGCCGGCAAGCGTCGGGATCATCGACAGATGTGCGATGAACATGGCGCTGTCGTAGGGGGCGAAGTGGTAGAAGCCTGACCGTGCGACCATGCCGGCCGGACCGAACCAGAATACCCACTTGTCCGCCCAGATGCCCAGCATCGCGAGCAGGACGCCGAAGAACAGCGGCCGGCAGCGGGCGATCTCCTTGCGGATCAGCGCCAGGGCCTCGCCCAGGCCCGACAGGGTGATCCACGTGCCGCGCACGGTCGCCGAGTACATCAGGCGGTGGCTGATCCACAGGCCCAAAGAAAACGCCCAGAGCAGCATCTCGACGCTGAGCGCTCCCAGCGTGCTTGCCAAGGCACAACCAATCGCGGTCAGGGTGCCGAGCAGGAAGGTGCCGATCAGTCGCCAGGGGCGCCCGAGCGCCATCAGGACCGCAAAGCTGGTCAGGAGCAGCGAATTGGTGCCGGCGAGCACCACGAACGGAACTGCAAGTTCCAGGTCGCCCATTCCCAAGCCGAAGATCACGCCGAGTGCCAACGCCTGCGCCGTGACCGCCGCGAGGATCTGGCCGACGGCGTAAAGTTCGGGAACAAGGCGGCCGGCCCGGTCTTCGGCGGCGCGCCGTACCAGTCGCGCCGTCAGCGCCGCAACCGGGGCGGTGGTGATCAGCGAGACTCCGAAGCCGTAAGCCACCGCTAATCGCAGGTCGGCGATCGCGGCGTGGCCAAGGATCGGGCCGAGGGAAATCGAAATCACCGCAAGCGCCAGCACCGACATCAACCAGGGCCCGACCACAATAGTGGTTGCAGCCAGGAACGCGATCATCGGGCCAAGCAGGGGCGTCTGCATCAGCCATCGACCGGCGCCGCCAATGACGCTGCCGCGTGCGCCTTGCGCCGCATTCATCGCCCGGACCGAATGCCCAGCCCCGGTCATGCTCCCACCAGCACGCGGTAGAGCGCGGCATAGCGGGCCGCGGATTGTTCGGACGTGAAATCGCGGTGCACACGGGTGCGCAGAGCCTCACCGCGGGCCTGTCGCAATTCCGGGTCGAGCAGAAGCTCCCGGATTGCCTCCGCCACGGCCTGCGGGTCCATCAATCCAACCACCTTGCCGCCAGCACCAGCCCGCGGCCATTCGTCAGCAGGTCCCTCGATGATCTCGCGACAGGATCCAACATCGGTGGCGACGCAGGGAATTCCTGCCGCCCCTGCCTCGAGCAGGACCAGTGGCTGCGCTTCGCTGATGCTGGTCAGTACAACGACATCTATGTACGGCAGATGCTCTGCGATATTCACCTTGCCGGTAAAGCTGAGCGTGTCGGCGAGGCCGAGCTCTTCCGCCATGCGCTGACATTGCTGGTAATACTCGGGATCTTCATCGACGGGCCCCATCACCAGGGCGCGCAATCCGGGAACACTACCCCTGAGCTGGCCGATCGCGGCAATATAGGTCTTGATGTCCTTGATCGGGACAACCCGCCCGATCAACGCGACGGTCGGGGGATGACCGCCCCCGCGCTCGAAGACGGCGAACTTGGCAATGTCGATGCCGTTGGGGATCACCTCGAGCTTGTCGCCCGGGGCTCCGAGCGCGGTCTGGAAGGTCTGGTTCTCGCCGTAGAGCGTGGTGATGCGCGTGCAGGCGGCATAGCAGAGCCTTGCATAGGCTTCGTAGGCCTGCACCCAGAACCGTCGCAGATCTGTCCGGGGGTCGTGCTTGCCGATGCTGGTGCCGATCGTGTCGGGGATCCACCCCGCGGTGACCAGGTCGATCCGCCGCTCGTTGGTGTAGATGCCGTGTTCGGTGATGGCTGCCTTGCGCCCGCTCTCGATTACGGCCCGCGCCAGCAGCAGCCCGGCATAGCCGGTCGAGATTGCATGATAGGCGCGGGCAGCGGGCAGCGGCGCCTTCAGCACCGCGTAGAGGCCGCCGATCAGGGTGCGCCATGCCCAGAAGAAGTCCGGGAAAGACGCGCTCGGTGTCAGCCGATCGTAGACCCGGGTCATCACCGTCCAGCCGAAGCGCGTATTCAGCAATTGCTCGAGACTGACGGCATCCTCATCCGGCCCTACCCCGTCCGCCAGCATTGGGGGCTGAAGCATCCGGTTCAGATCAGTAAAAGCGTCAAGATCCCCCGTCACGATCACCTTGCACAGCAGATCGCAGAATGACCGCGGGTCAAGCCTCGGCTCGCGCAAGGACACAGGCTTCGGCAGCTGGCGGCTGAGCGGCAGATCCTGGAACGCCACGACGTTCTCGGGGAGTTGGTAGCGGCAGGTCATCGGTCGCTCGTCGGCGACGAGAGCAACAACGGCAAAGCGGGTCTCAGGCTGGGAACGGATCAGCCAGTCAAGCCAAGTGGAGACCCCGCCGGCAACGTAGGGATAGCAGCCTTCGACAATCAGGCAGATGTCAGCCTCCGCCTGTTCGGGAGGGGATAGCGCCGTCATGCCAGCCTCTTCGTCGGCGCCGTCCGGGTCCGCCGTCGCGGCCGGGCGGCAGACGAAGGGGCCATCTCTTTGGACCCGGCCTCGGGTTCCGGATCCACGACATCGACTACCGGTTCGGTCTGCGATGTCAGGGGTATAACCTCGGGGGCAAGAAGCGTCTCCCGCTCGCCTGCCCGCGCCATCAGTGCCGCTCGCAGGGCTTCATCAAGGAACGGCGATTGCGCCAGGTTCCGGCAAGCCGTCACCTCGCGACGGATTTCTGCGGCACGATCCGGTGGCTGCTTCGGGCGGAGCAGATCCTTCGCCTCGGCTGCGTGACGTTCGCGAAGTTGGGCAAAGACGGCAGCCGCCTGCACACGCAGGGCCGGTACGGGCGAGGACAGGGCAGCCAGCAGCATGGGGTGCATGTCAGGTCGATAATGCCGCGCGATCACTTCGATCGCGAACTGCTGGCTGGCAAGGTCGCCGCTCTCGATCCGCTCCATCAGGCCTCGACTGCCGCCCGGGTCACGGCGGACCCGCCGGTCCGCGGCGATGTCCGCGTGAAGCGCCTCGGACGCGGAGGGGGTAACCGGCTCGGGCCGCACCACCGTCGTGAATGTTGCACGCCGCGGCCAGCGGAACAGCATCTCGACCGCCGCCAGCGGGCCGGTCAGCAGGAGCAGCAATCCGTCGATGAGCAGGCCGCCGGCGAGGTCGCGCCTGGCCAGCCCGACCGCGACGACGAACATCCCCACAGCAGCCACATGTAGTGCCAACAGCTGAACATGCGGGAGCAGCCCCGCTATCCAGGCGAACGTCAGCCACAGCTCGGTCACTGCCGCCGCGAGACGGACGCCCACCAGGAGCAGTCGCGCCAGGAACGGTGG
Source organism: uncultured Rhodobacterales bacterium (assembly GCA_964391945.1). Lineage (GTDB taxonomy): Bacteria > Pseudomonadota > Alphaproteobacteria > Rhodobacterales > Rhodobacteraceae > Amaricoccus. Next base: position 4,473 of record CAYMOD010000034.1, read on the forward strand.
CGCGCCGACCCGACCACGATCAGTGCGCATGACCGCCTCGCCGAGGCTCAGGAAGGCCTGTCCCGTTTTCTTCGGCGCCCTGCAGCGCCATCGCGGCCGCATCGGCAAGCCAGCGCAGTCCCTCTGCCCAGGCCGGATCGGCGGAACCCGGGCTTCCCCCGGGCGGAACGGCCGCGATCATGCCGATCACTCGCCCGCCATCCGGGCGCAGGGGCACCACCAGCAGTGCATCTGCGGATGCACGGCATATCGCTGCATGCTCCGCGGCGGCGGCAGCCCGCACGAGCGCATGATCGCGGGGCAAGCTGCGCCCGAGCGCCGGGATCGCCTGCCCTGGCGTGATATCGACAAAGCCCCGGCTGCCCTCGCTTCGGAACAGGCGGGCCTCTGCCGCGCCAAGGAGGGCAGTGGTGCCGGCGGCGAAGCGGCTCCCGATCTCCGATGGCGACGCTGCCCGCAGCGCTGCCAGCCGAGCGAGCCCGGGCGCCGGCGCCGCCCGGACGACACCGGCGCAAGAATGGGCATCCACGGCCCGATCAACCACGCGCTCGATCTCAAACTGCCAGAGTTCATCGTCGAGGCGCGCCACTTCCTCGGCGATCTGTTCGTTCACCTCGCGCAAATGAGCAACCTCGCTGATCCGCGCTGCCTGTTCCCGCAGCTGAGCCTGCCTGTAGATGCCAATGAGCAAGGCAGTGAGCAGCCACTGCACCGGTTGCCGGGCCACCTCGAGATAATAAGCGGCGATATCGAGCCCCGGCGCACGAGCCGGCCAATCGAACATGAGGGCGGCAAGGGCCGCGGTGCACACGCCGCCATAGAGCCCGTGCTGGACGCTGACCAGCAGCACCGCAAGCCAGAACGGGTGCGGATTCAATGAGGCGAAGGCGCCCGCACCGAAGAAAAGCCTCTCGACGCCAAGCAGCAGGACCAGGATCGCCACGCCCTCGAAGATGGAAAGGACCAGCCGGTAGGAGGCCGAATGATCGCCCGGTCCGGAGGCGGATCTGGATCTGGCGGCCTGTCCTTTCCCGCGCTTCGAAACCAAGCCTTGCTGACCGGCCATGTCAGTCGCGGCTCGACAGCTGGAGGAAGGGGGTCTGGACCTCGATCACGTCGCCTGGCAGGACCCGCGTGGTCAGATCTGCCCGCATCCGCAGCATGCCACCCGGTATGGCGCGAACGATCCGGTAATGCTCTTCCGCGGTGGCTCCAGGGCTGCCGGTCGCTTGGGGAACGCCGGCCAGCTGCTGGTCAAGCGAGGTAAGCTGCACATCGAGATTGTAGGCTTCCTCAGACAGATTCCGGAGTTCGGCGGCGACTTCTCTCGCATGACCCTCGTCCACGGCCGTCAGCGCCCGTTCATCGGAAGCGAGCCGGGCTTCAGCCCCCAGCCGCTCCACTTCAAGCTGGAATGCCGCCCGCTCAAGCGTTGCCAGCGCGGCCTCGTTGTCGTTGAGCCGGGCCGTCGTCGCGAGGCCTTGCTGGCTGAGGTCACGAAGACCCTCGAGGCGATCGCGCCATGCATTGACCTGGCTGTCGATCAGGGTCCGTTCACGGTCAAGTGTCCCGAGCAGCTTCCGGTCCGTGGCAATGCGCAGGGAGAGCTCGGCACGTTTGCGTTCGAGCTCGGCCACCCGCGCGTGAACCTGCGCCTCCTCCGCTCTCACGCGATCGCGGCCGACCGTCGCGACGAGATGGACGCGCTCGTCATCCTCCATGAGAAGCCGTTCCCTGCCGGCCAGCGCGCTCTCGGCGGCCAGCATCTCGAGATCGATGTTGGCACGCAGTCGCATGAGCTCCTGGCGGCGGGACTCGACGGCGATCCACGCGTCGAACGAGTCCGGCCCAGGCGTGTCGGATCGGGCGCCGGCCATCGCGAGAACATGCTGGAGCGTCATGATCTGGGTCGGCTGGTAGGAGCCAGGCGCGCGGACCGCCCCCGAAACGAGAACCGGACGCCGGGATTCATATGCCACCGACGCTGCCACCGGCGCCTGGAATACCTCGGAATAGCGTGCGGCAAGGATCGCCTCGACACAGGCCAGCGTGCGTCCTTCGATGGCAGCCCGGCCCAGCAGCGGCACCGAGAGCTCGCCCTGGGCATCGATCTCGTAGTCGCCGGCGAGGTCGAGTCGCTCGAAGAACACCGCTTCGGCCCCGCCTCCGCGCGAACCGGATGCAATTGCGTCACGCTCGAAAAACCGGACTCTCAGCCGGTCGCCGATCACCGCCGCGCCCGGAGCGAGCCGATCAGGCTTTTCGCAGGCCTCTGGCGGCGGTGCCGGATCAACAGTGGCTACCGGCGCGGGTTCGGCAATCTCGTCGCTGACAACGCGAGCAATGGCGACGCCGGCAGTTTCATCCCGGGGAGATATACCGGGCTCGAGCATCCGACCGAGCGCGAGATAGGCCTCGTGCGCCAGGAGACGGCCGTCCTCCAGGAGGTCCTTCCCTGCCGAAGCCGCCGAACTTCCCAGGCTGAAGGTTGCCACGACTATGCCGACCGCAGCGGCGACGCCGATCAATACGGCGCTCACGAGCCTAATATTCATAATTAATTAATCGCTTATTTGCTGCCGCTCCAGCAGGAACCGGCGCCACCCCAGTGTCGACGATAGTGCGGGCTGAATACATGCGATACATGCGGTGTCAAGAATGAATTAACCTTGACAGGCAGGCAAATGTTGTCTTGTTGACCTGAATAGAGAAGCTGCCCTTTCGATGTGATACAACCCTGAGATGTTTTCGGTGTCTTGATTCCAATTGTTTAGCTCGGCTTTGTCCATGTGATCCTTACGACGTCAGACATTAACAGGCACTGATATTGTGACGAATTTTCGCAGCCTTCTGCGAATTGCCCTCCTTGCCTTGGCCGCCAGCGGCGTCTGGGGCGCCCAGGCTGGGGCGGCCGATGCACCGGAGGTGGTGCCGAGCAGGATTCTCGCGCTGTATGACGGCTCGGCAGGCCAGCCACGCGGAACCCGGATTCACCGCTATGCCGAACTTCCGCTCAACCATCTTGGCTACCGGCTTGATTATTTCGATATCGCCGCAGGCCTGCCGCCACCGGAACTGAGCGCTGAGATGGCAGCCATCGTCGTCTGGTTTGACGACACGCGGCCGGCGCCCGATGGCTTCGCGACATGGGCCGCAACGGTGACGCGCCTCGGATCAGACCCAGCCGGGCTGAAGATGATCGTCCTCGGAGAACCCGGGGTCGAGGCACCCGATGGCGGGAGCGAACCGGACCACGCCTACCTTGACCGGATCGGGCTCGGCAGCCTGGCTCCGGACCAGCGGCCGGGGTTGTGGAGCTGGATCGAGCATCTCGATTCCGCGATGATCGGCCTTGAGCGCGACTTCACAATCCTGCATCAGCGCATGCCGGTGACAGGCGCCCGTGAGGGGGCCGAAAGTCATCTCCGGCTTGCGACGGGGCCCGAAGGGGGCACCCTGATCGACCTGGTCGTCACTTCAGGGACCGGCGCCTTCGCTGAAGAAGCGGCGCTGCTCCGCGACGACGGGCTCGACATCTCCCGATGGATCCTTGATCCCTTCGCCTTCTTTGAGCAGGTACTTGCTCCCGGTCTGCGGCCGGTGCCAGATCCGACCACGCTGGACGGGCGGCGAGTCTTCTTCTCCACGATCAACGGCACGGGGTGGACCGCGACCGCGCCCAGCGATCGTTTTGAGGAAACGGCACCGCGCGCAGGCGCGATGGCGCTCGACTGGTTCATCACGCCCTACCCTGACCTGCCGGTCTCGCTCGCCCTGATATCGGGCGATTTCGACCCGGCCCTGAACCAAGCCGCGGGCGAGGAAGACGCGAGTGTCGTGGCGCGAGCCGCCGGGGAGCCGCAGGTCACGATTGCGTCGATGACCCGGACGATGCCGCTCCGCTGGGCGTTCTTCGAAAACTACGATCGAGAGAGCGAGCTCGTTGCGGTAGAGGCGCTCGCCCAGGCTCCGCAGGTGAAGCAACGCGGACTTCTGACGGCCGCGGTTTCGAACCTTGGCCGCGCCTTCGTGCCGATGGCGACGGCGTTCCACGTCGCCAGCGCCGCGCCGCGCCGGTATGTCGGCGAGCCATTCGTGCTCGAAGCCGAGATCGAAGGCTCGCTGCGTGAGCTTGGCGACCTTGCCCAGGCGCCGGACGCCGCCGGGCTGATCGTCTGGAGCGGGGATGGCGCGCCTTTTGAGGGCGCGTTGCGTGCGGCGCGCGAGGCCGGCGCCGAAGCCCTCGGCGGGGGCGGCGGCATCATGGATCCGACGAGGCCCAGCCTGACCGGCCTGATGCCGATCTCGGTACCTGTCGGCGACGAGCGCCAGATCTATGCAGGCCTCAGCGACGACGCAGCATTCACCAACAACTGGACCACGCCCGCCCACGGCTTCTTTCGCCTGGAAGAAACGCTGAAGGCTACCGAGACACCGCGGCGCCTGAAGCCGTATCACCTGTCGTACAGTATCTACTCAGTGCTGCAAGTCGGTTCGCGCAACGCGGTCCTGCATCATCTCGAACGCGCCCGCACCGCCGAGCTCCGGCCAGTCACGGCCGAGACCTACGCCCGGATGGCCAACGGATTTTCCGCAGCACGGATGGTGGCTCTTGGGGGGCGGAGCTGGCGCATCGAGGACCGTGGTGCATTGCAGACCGTGCGGTTCGATGCCGGGGGCGCATTCGCTCTCGACATGGCGAGGAGCGAGGGCGTGCTCGGCGCGCGGAGCAAGGGTCCCGCGCTCTATGTCGCACTCGATCCCACCCATTCGCGTCCCGTGGTCACGCTTGCACCCCCTGGCGATCTTGAGGCTGCCAGCTGGTTCAGCCTCGGCAATTCCCGGTGGGAGATCCGGGACCTGATCCAGGATTCCTGCTCTGCCCGCTTCGTCGCGAGCGGCTTCGGCCCGGGCGATATGGTCTGGCATGTCCCGCATCCCGGTACCTACCGGCTGGAGGTCCTCATCGGTGAGACGCCTGCCTACTGGAAGAATGTGGAGGCGGGCGAGGACCGGAGAGCGAGTATTTCCATGCCCGCGATCGGATCGGATCCGGTGCGGGTGGTTCTCTCGAGGTGCTGAGGCGGAGACTGCGACATGGCGCGCTACCTCGTTCTGGTCATCGGCCTCTGTTTCCTGTCGCTGACCGCGGTGGTGATGCTCGCTGCCTCGCCCGAATACAGGCTGGAGCGGTCCTTGAACTTTTTGTCTTTCGAGGAAGCGCTCACCCTGCTGAACCGGAAGTTCGACGCGGGCGATCGCAGCGCAGCCCTGCTGTCCCGGCGCGCCGAGTACCAGATCCGCGCCGGCGAGTTCACGGCGGCTCGCCAAAGCTATGCGGCCTTGGCCGAGCAGCCCGGAAGCGCCCTCACCGCCCAGGAAGCCCTCGCGCAGCTCGCGCTTGAACTCGGCGATCTCGAGCTGGCCTCCAGGCACCTTGCGAAGGCATTGGTGCTCGATCCCGATCCGGAGCGCCTCGACCGGCTCGCCAGGATCCTGCAGCTCCTGCGCCGACCGGCCGAGGAGCGCGCCCTGCTGGAGAGCATTGCTCCGGACAAACTCACCGACCGCAGCGCCGAGCGCCTCCTCGAACTGCAGATCGCGGCCTCGGATCATGCCGCGGTCGAGCGGATGCTGCGCGCCCGGGCTGAAATCGACCATGCGGACCGACCGCACATGCGGACGGCGCTTGTCGAGCTGCTGGCGGGGTCGGACCGCGTCGATGAAGGCATAATCCTTGCCGCTACCTGGGCCGGGCGCGATGGCGACGCCGAGACGCTCGCGCGCGTGATCGAGCATCTCCTCGAGCGCGGCATCATCGAACATGCCCGCATCCTCGCCGAAACCGCGATGTCGCACGGCGTGGCTGACGCCCACGCGGTGATCCCGGTATTTGCCCGTTCCGGGCACGGGCTTATCGCGCGCCAGCTCCTCGAGGATTGGGTGGGGACGACAGCAAGCCTCGACGCGCGCGATCAGGCGAGCCTGCTGCGCTACAGCCAGATCATGAACGATTACACCCTGGCGCGCCGGGTGCTGCGGCGAAACCGGCCCGGCCGCCTCGAGCCAGATTTCGTGCTCGGCGTGATCCGGGGCAGTTACTATCGATTCGGCGCAAATGTCCTCGTGGACTTCCGGGACCACCTGAAACCGGATATCCTCGCCACCGATCCGCTCTTCGCCGCCGAAGCCATGCTCGCCCTCCGGCAACAGCCTTACGCTTTCCGGTATCTTGTTGCCGCGGCGCAGGCCGAGCTGGCCGAATGGGAGGAGGTATCCTGGACTACTCTCGCTACGCAGATCACTCCGGCTTCAACGCGGATGGCGCTGCACCGGACGCGGCTTGCTCGCAACCACTCTGCGGATCTTGCGCCGTAACCTCGACAGCCCGCGCGAACAGCGGCGGGGCGAGGCGATTCAGCGTTTCGTCCTCGGCGAGATAGGGATGAAAATCATGCGCCCTCGCCTGGCGCGCGACCATGGCCCGGAGTTCGCGGACGGCGTGGCCGTGGTGGCGGGAGGCGTAATCGATGCTGAGGACCGGCAGATCCGCGAACCCTTGTTCAAGTTCACGGACGGCCGCCCGGTCGGGCAAGGGCCCGAGGACACTCTCGACAGCAATACCGTCGATCACGGCGAGATAGTTCTGAAACAGGGAGTGCCGCTCTCGGGCCACTTCGCCAGAACTGGCCGCGTCCCAGCCAATGAAGACCCCGCCATTGATTATGATGGCGAAATCGGACCGCGCGCCAGCAGCCGTGCGGCGAGCATGATCCGCGAGTTCGATCACCAGTTCCATCATCGCCTGCGCGAATGCGTCGAGGGCTTGCGGCGTCCCGTCACCGGCGTGGCGCCCGAGGTCGGGAGGCGGGTCCGTGGCCCAAGTAAAATAATGCAGCACGTCATCGAGAAACACGCCATCGAACCCATGGGCGAGCAGCACATCGATCCGGTCGTGCAGGATCGAGCGCCATTCTGGCCGCCAGAAGGCGGCCAGATGGGATCCGTCCGCCATCCGCCCTCCGTACCAGGCCGGCAATTTCCCTGGCGGCATGTTCGCCGGCGCCTCCGCGCCTGCCTCGAAGGCCTCGGCCCAGTAGTCGCGGTAGGGGGCAAGTTCACCGACGTTGAGATAGGCAAGGACCGGTCGCGCCCCGTCACGTCGGATCTGCAGCAGTTCTGCGGGCGAAAACAGTTGCTCGTCAGTGCCTTCCTCCGGTTCCGCGCCGCGCACCGAGGCCTCGATGATGAGCATGCAGTGCGGGGCCGCCGTCAGGTCTTCGACGGTATAAGTCTCGCCCCAGTACTGAATGCCAAAACCCGACAGCGTCAGCCCGGTGGGCGCGCAGGTGACCGCACCCGTTCCAGCGGCATCGCCGCCGCAATCCACCGCAGGGGCAACCGCGCCTGCCAAAGCTGCCGCCAGATTTGTCGCAATGACAACGGCCCTCACCAGGTTCGCTCTCATCCGGAGCGTGCATCAACGAGACCAGGCATTTCGACTCCATCAGGCGTGCATGATCCACCCGACAGTCAGGCCGAGCCGTTCGAGTTTGTGAAAGGATCCACGGATGTCCACAAGAATTCTTGCTACTGGCGGTGCAGGCTACATCGGATCGAACGTCGTAACCGAACTGCTTGCGGCGGGCTGCGAGGTGGTCGTACTCGACGATTTCTCCAATTCCCGACCCGAGGTGATCGAGCACATCGCCTCGCTCGGCCACGGCCGGCCGGGGCTGGTGATCGGTGACGTCGGCGACGACGCGATACTCGATACCGTATTCACCCGATACCGGATCGACGCGGTGATCCATCTCGCCGGCCTGAAGGCGGTGGAAGAATCCGTCCATGACCCGCTCCGCTACTACCAGGCGAATATTGGTGGCGCGGTCGCCCTTCTCTCCGCGATGCAGCGTCACAAGGTCTACCGCCTGGTGTTCTCGTCCTCGGCAGCCGTCTACGGCTCGCCGGACAGCGTTCCGATTACCGAGGACGCGCCGCGCGCCGCCCTCAATCCCTATGGACGTACAAAGCTGGTAATCGAACATGTTATCGATGACCTGGTCGTGGCCGCGCCGCAATTCACAGCAATCTCGCTGCGCTACTTCAATCCGGTCGGCGCTCATGCCTCGGGCTTGCTCGGCGAAAATCCGCGGGGCGTGCCGACGAACCTGTTTCCCTATATCGCGCAGACGGCGGCCGGTATCCGTCCATATCTGCGGGTCTACGGGGACGATTACCCCACCCCCGACGGCACCGGCGTCCGCGACTTCATCCATGTGGTGGATCTTGCCAAAGGTCACCTCGCGGCGCTGAGGTATCTGATGGCGAACGCCGGAGATGGGTTTGGCAACCTCGCGGTCAATCTTGGTTGCGGGCGAGGCTACAGCGTGCTCGAGGCAGTCGCCGCCTTCACCCGGGCGAGTGGACGCGAGATTTCTTACAGAATCGAAGCACGCCGTCCCGGCGACGTTGCCGAAAGCGTGGCTGATCCCTTGCGTGCCACGCGGCTGTTTGGCTGGCGCGCCGTTCACGACATCGACCGGATGTGCGCGGATCACTGGGCCTTTCAACGTCGCGCCTTCGGCATCTGAGCGGTGCGGCGCGATGGGGCCGTTCAAAAGAGCTGCTCCCGCGCCCATAGCGGTACGATTGATCTGGATGACAGCCAATATCTCTGATGGTCGGCCATCCGCCGCACGGCGCTCTGGAAGATCGTGCGCCGGCTGAAGGGGCCTCGTCCCGCCCGGTTCGCTTCGCCCGAGCCCCCGAGGTCGCTCGGCAGGATCGCTCCCTACGTGAGCCCTTTCGCGCAGAGGGGCGATCGAAGACGTCGCTGAAGGCGACCTCCAGGTCTTCAGGCCGAAGCTTGGGACCGGAATCCCGCCGGTGGCATCTCCCATGACGAATGGAAGGTGCGAAGGAGGGATTCGAACCGGTGATACCAGCCGACGCTGATCGTGACTCACGAACGGGATTCTCCTTTGAGCCGCGCCATGATTCACGACGGAAAACGAGCGGGGTTTTCCATGGGCGCAGCAATCGGGCTCCGAGGCGCCTTCAACGGCGATGATCTTCGCGGTCTGGCGCGAGCCAGCCGGGATGCCGCGCAGGTGCGGCGCCT
>CAYMOD010000035.1:0-13590 GCA_964391945.1 uncultured Rhodobacterales bacterium
CGCCGTCGCCGGCCAGCAGCGACTTGGTCGAGCACATCTCGGCGCACATCGGCAGCTTGCCTTCCGCAAGACGGTTCTTGCCGTACTTGGCGTACTCGATCTCGGAGCTGTCGGCTTCGGGGCCGCCGGCGCAGAAGGTGCACTTGTCCATCTTGCCGCGCGAGCCGAAATTGCCGGTCCGCGGATACTGGGGCGCACCGAACGGGCAGGCATAGAAACAATAGCCGCAGCCGATGCAGGTGTCCTTGTTGTGCAGGACCACCGCGTCCGCCGTCGTATAGAAACAGTCGACGGGGCAGACCGCTGCGCAGGGCGGGTCGGTGCAATGCATGCAGGCCATTGAGACCGAACGCTCGCCCGGCAGGCCATCGTTGATGGTGACGACCCGCCGGCGGTTGATGCCCCAGGGAACCTCGTGCTCGTTCTTGCAGGCGGAGACGCAGGCATTGCACTCGATGCAGCGGTCGGCGTCGCAAAGGAACTTCATTCTTGCCATTGTTCAGGCCTCCTCGCTCACGCCGCTTCGATCTGGCAAAGCGTCGCCTTGCCCTCGTGCATCCCCGTGACCGGATCGTAGCCGTAGGTCGTGACGGTGTTCGCACTCTCGCCGAGGACGATGGGATCGGTGCCCTCCGGATACTTGCCCCGGAGATCCTCGCCCATGAACCAGCCGGCGAAATGGAACGGCATGAAGGCAGCGCCCGGCGCCACCCGCTCGGTGACGAGCGCCTTCATCCGCGCACGCGAGCCGCCCTCCGGCCCCAGGACCCAGACCCAGCCGCCATCGACGATGCCGCGCGCTTCGGCGTCGGCGGGATTGATCTCGACGAACATGTCCTGCTGGAGCTCGGCGAGCCACCTGTTCGACCGGGTCTCCTCGCCGCCGCCCTCGTATTCGACGAGCCGGCCGGTGGTGAGGACGATCGGGAATTTCTCGGGTATCCCCTGGTCGACCGCAGCCTGCTGCATCGACCGGCCGATATTCGGCATCCGGAGCTGCCAGCCATCCTCGAGCGCGGGATAATCGGCGGCGAGTTCGGAACTGGGCGTGTAGATCGGCTCGCGGTGGATCGGCACCGGGTCGGGCAGGTTCCAGGCGATCGAACGCGCCTTGCCGTTCCCGAACGGGATGCAGCCATGGGCCATCGCCACGCGCTGGATGCCGCCGGAAAGGTCGATCGACCAGGAGACGGCATCGATGGCTTCCTCATCGCCGCCACCGATCGCCTCGATCGTCGCGCGCTCCTCCTCGGTCAGGTCGGCATCCCAGCCGAGCTCCCTGAGCACGGCCATGGTGAACTCGGGATAGCCGTCCTCGATCTCCGACCCCACGGGCCAGCTCCCCTCCGCGAGCAGCGTTTCGCCGTCACGCTCGATCCCGAAACGCGGACGGAAGGCGCCGCCGCCATCCATGACCGGGATATTGGTGTTGTAGAGGACATGCGTGCCGGGATGGCGGACTTCCGGCTTGCCCCAGCAGGGCCAGGGCAGGCCGTAGTAGTCGCCGCCGACTTCCGGGTGATCGGCCGGCGCGCGCAGCGTCCTGATGTCGAAGGCCGCCTGGTTGTCGCGATGCGCCTTCAGCCGCTCCGGGCTCTGGCCGCAATAGCCGGTGGACCAGCCGCCGAGGTTGATCTCGCGCAGGAGCGATTCCGCGCTCGGCTCGGGGCCGAACTTGCCTTCGACCATCTCGATGTTCTTGAACATCGCCTCGGCGAAGCCGAGCTTGCGCGACAGCTGATAGATCGCCCAGTAGTCGTTCGCACTCTCGAAGATCGGCTCGACGATCGGATCGTACCATTGCAGCGAGCGGTTCGACGCGGTGCGGGTGCCGGCGCATTCGAACTGGGTGCCGATCGGCAGGAGATAGGTGTTCTCGGTCCGGTTCGGCAGCGCCGCGAAGGTCGTCGGATGCGGATCGGCGACGACGAGGAGATCGAGCGCGTCGAGCCCCTCCTGGGACGCTTTCATCCGCGGGATGGTATTGCCGTTGTGGCCGAACACCACCATCGCCTTGATATTGTTGCGCTGATCGACGTCGTCAGGATCGTAGAGCGCCGCGTCGAACCAGCGCGTCGAGGGAATGCCCGAGGTTTGCATGTTCTGTTCGCGCGTGCGGGCCTCGCGCCCGGCCTTGGCCGGGACCTCGTCGAAACGGGAGACGAAATAGTCGTAGGGCACGTCCCAGACCCGCGCCCAGTGTTTCCAGCCCCCTTCGGAGAGACCGTAATAGAGCGGCAGCGAGGTGACATCGAGGCCGAGATCGGTCGCGCCCTGGACGTTGGTATGACCGCGAAAGATGTTCGCGCCCGTCCCCTCGCGGCCGACGTTGCCGGTGGCAAGCAGCAGGTTGCAGTAGGCGCGCACATTGGCGGTGCCGACCGAATGCTGGGTGCCGCCCATGCACCAGATGAAGGTCGAGGGTCCGTCATTCGCGAATTTGTCGGCGACATAGCGGAGCTGCTCGCCCGGGACGCCGGTGATGCGCTCGACCTCCTCCGGGGGGTATTTCGCCACCTCGGCGCGGATCTCGTCCATGCCGTAGACGCGGCTCGCGATGAAATCCCTGTCCTCCCAGCTATTCTCGAAGACATGCCACAGGAGCCCCCAGATCACCGCGATGTCGGTGCCGGAGCGGAAGCGCACGTAATCGGTGGCATGCGCCGCCGTGCGGGTGAAACGCGGGTCGAGGACGATGACGTTGGCGCGGTTGATCTCCTTGCCGGTCAGGATGTGCTGGCAGGCGACCGGATGCGCCTCGGCCGCGTTCGATCCCATGAAGATCAGTGTCTTCGAATTGCGGATGTCATTGTAGGAATTGGTCTGCGCGCCGTAGCCCCAGGTGTTGGCCACGCCGGCGACGGTGGTCGAATGGCAGATGCGCGCCTGATGGTCGACGTTGTTGGTGCCCCAGAAGGCCGCGAACTTGCGGAAGAGGTAGGAGCCTTCGTTCGAGAACTTGGCCGAGCCGAGCAGGTAGACGGAATCTGCGCCGTCCCGCCCGCGGATCTCCGTCATCTTGTCACCGATCTCGTCGATCGCCTGCTCCCAGGAAATCCGCTGCCATTCGCCGCCGGTCATCTTCATCGGGTATTTGAGCCGTCGGTCGCCATGCGCGATCTCCCGCACGGAGGCGCCCTTGACGCAGTGGCTTCCGCGGTTGATCGGGCTGTCCCAGACCGGCTCCTGCCCGGTCCAGACGCCGTTCTGGACCTCGGCCCGGACCGAGCAGCCGACGGAGCAATGGGTGCAGATGTTGTGGCGGAACTCGATCGGCTGGGTGTGGTCGGTCGGCCCGGCGGCGGCCGGCCTGATCGTGCCCGCGCCGAGCGTCGAGAGCGCGGCGAGGCCGCCGGCCGTCATCCCGGAGTTGCGCAGGAACGCGCGCCGGTCGAGCGCGGTGGAGGCGAGCCCCTCGGCGAAGGCAGAGAGAGGGGTCTTGGCGGCGATGCCGGCTTTGCGCTTGACGAGCATGGCGTGGCCCCTTCAGTAGCGGTTGGTTTCATAGAAGCGCTTCACGTGTTCGCTTTCCGTGTAGCGCGCCTTCTTCCGTTCCTCGTCGGTGGTCTCTGCCCTCGCCGTCCCGATCGCGCCGGGCGCGACCAGGGCCACGCCTGCCGACAACCCGGCCAGCGCCCCGAGAAAACCGCGGCGACCGACCGAAGTCTGGTCTCGTTTTTCAGCAGCCATCGAACCTGTGCCTCCTTGCCTACTCGACCGGCCGGGTATGATCCGGCGGCCCTTGGGTGATCAGGGGCGGGGCGGCCCCCTTCGGAAGAATCGCGCCGACTAGTCGTCAAGCGCGAAGGCCAAGGTCTCGATGCCGATGAAGGTGGCTCCGAGATCGCCGACGGCGCGGTAGAAACGCGCCGAGGGAGCCGTTGCGAGATCCGCGAAGAACTGCCCCGCCCACGGGGCGAGGTGGCGGTGGAAGAAGTCGCGCTCCGACATGCGCGCATCCGGCAGGCCGCCGGAGGCAAATGCGCTCATCACGTCGCAGAGGGTCACGATCCCGTCCTCGGGATCATGGTGGCCGGGCGCGCGTTCGACGCCGAGCCGGGCGAAATCGCGGCGGAGTTCCGCGAGCGGGCGCTCGTTCAGAAAACCGGTGCGGTAATAGGATGCATAAGGTAGAATCTCGCCGCGGCCGACGCCGGTGAAGAGGGTGAAGTATTCGCGCTCGACCGCCTTGAGATCCACCGCCGCTGCCGCCTCGGCGAGCGCGCCATGTGCCGACCCGAGCGGTGAGGCGTCACCTGTCATGCCGGCAAGCTCGCCAAGGAATGCCTGATCGGGCGCCCGCACCAGAAGCCGTGCCAGCAGCGAATACTCCGCGGCCCGCAGCAGATCCAGTTCATCCACAACCCCGCCCGGTTGCGTCGTGAATTCGCACGCCATCCCTGCCTGCGTTGTGTTGTACCTGACGTTCGTCAATGAACCTTCCCCAACCTTGAGCCTATCTCCGCAACTCCGGAAAGCAACAGGGAAGTCGGGCCTGATCGTCCCGGCCGGGACAGCCCTTCACGAGAGCCGCGGGGTCGCGCTTCCATGCCGCCGCGGCCGGTCGGGCGCGGCGGCATCCACCTCGATGGCTTCCGGCGCTGCGTCCACGTCACGCGCGCCTTCCGGCTCTCCTGTTCTCTCCGCCGTCGTTGTCCTGTCCGCCGCCGCCAATTCGGCAGCCGTCGGATCAGGCGCTTTCCCGAGGGGCGGCGCCGCTTCCACGCTGCTCCCTGCGGGCCGGTTTGATGGCGCCGCCTTTTCGCCAAGGACCATTGTCTTGAGGAAACGCGCGGCATCGGCGGAGCCGAGCGGGCCGGCATCCCCAGCCACCTTATTGAAATCCCAAGCATAGTCGAGCGCCGGATCGACATAGTCGCGAATCCGCGGGTTCAGCATCCAGACCCGCCTGAGTGCCGCCCGTTTCAGCGTCCCCGGCACGCCCTTGCGGAGGAAGGCGCGCAGTTCCTCGCGCGTCGCAGTCTCCACGGGCGGCAACCGGGCGAGTTCCTCCTCGGTGATCGGCGTTTCGGCCGGATCCGCCGCTTCTTCCGCGGCACTCGCAGGTCGGATCTGCGACTCCGCCTCCGTTGCCGGTTCGACCTGCAGCCCGTCCACGTCCGCCACTGCGTCCCTGGTGCGCATCGCCGCCCGCTTGCGCGCCGACCAGCGTTCGAAAAAGCTGTCCTGGCTCATTTCCGGTTCCTCAGATCGAGCACCCGCCTGCCTCCCCGCCCCGGCTCCTCCGGATCGCGCCGTTCGCGCTTCCGCTTCACGAAGACTTCTTCGACGTGGTGCGCCTCGAAGAAGGCGACTATCGCCGCGCGTACCGGCTCAGGCATCGGCACCGCCTCGACCACCAGTCCCGGATCACCGGCGACGGCTTCGCCCTCGTAGGGATCGACGGTCGCGAGGAGCACCTCCGGCTCTCGTCCCGCCTTCAGCGCCACCCAGACCGAGGACCGCCCGGAGTTGAGGTTATCGCGGTAATGCCCGGTATCTCCGGGATGAAACTCGATCGTCGCCGGTCCCAGATACCAGGTCTCGACATCCCCCTCCGGCCCGAGCCGCGTCCGGGGCGAGATGGCCGGCACCGCCGACAGCACCGCCGAAGGCATGAAGCCGCGTTTCGCCCACCGGGTCAGGGGCTTGCGCGACACGGCGATCACCCCGACTGTCAGCCCCTCGCGCGCCATGCTTCGCTCCTGTCCGGCCGGAGTGGCAGGCCGACGATCAGGTTCTGCGGCTTCAGCCGGAGGGTATTGTCGGGCGGCAACCCCATGAAAAGCCAGACCGGCTGCCCCTCCATCCGCGTCTCGAAGACGCTGGAAGCCGTCGCGCGCAGGCGGAAGAGACCGACGAGCCGCCCGCTCCGCGTGCGCGAGCCGTGCCAGAGCGCATCGCCGATCGCTGTCCCCTCGGCATCGAGCCCGACATACCAGCGCAGGTCCGGCTCCTCCGCTGCCGCGAGCGGCTCGACCAGCACTTCCAACCCGAGAAGGTGGCGCAGGAAGGCGGCGATCGCACCGGCAAGCCCTGCCCGTGCCCGCGCTTCGGAACCGAAGGGCAGCGCCAGGCCATGCGCGTCCGAACTGCTCCAGTAGGTCCAGGCGTTCTCGGGCGTCATCACCTCGAAACTGTCCTCGGGCGCCGGTCCAAGCATCGCCATCAGCGGGCTCGCATGCGCCTCCGCCTCGAGCGCCTCCACCCGCTCGGCATCGACGAGGACGAGGCCGCCCTCGCGCACGAAGCCGCGCTGCGGCCGCCAGAAGAGCTCGGCCGCGCGCAAGGCAAAGGGATCATCGACGCCGTCGAGCGCGTTGCGCATGACGAGGTGGACGAGCTGCTCAAGGAAGATCGGCGCAATCCGCACGCCTTTGCGGATGATGCCGAGATAGGCGTCCTCGATCGTTCCTGCCGCGATCAGCCGGTCGCGGAAGCCAAGGAAGTGCTCCCAGTTCTCCCGCGCGTCACTGTCGGCGAGTGCAGCGATATCCTCTGGCGCAACGCGGGCTTTCGGCGCCGCGGTCAGCCGGGCGTGAAGCGCGCGCTCGGCGGCGCAGGCCTCAACGGGTGGCATGATCTCGGGCCGCGCGAGCCAGGCGAGCAGGAGCTCGTCCGTCACCGCGAGCCGGCCTTCCGCCGTGACGCGGCTCAGGTGGTGGCCGGAGGCGACCCAGAATTCCCTCATCGCCGCCCCTTCAGGAGTTCCACGAGATCGACCCGCTCCTCTACCTCCTCCGGCGCGTCGCTTTCGACGACCGAGAACGCGCGCTCGTGCCCGCGCAGATGCGGCGCGCCGAGGCTCGTCTCCGCCCGCGGCTTCAGCGTCCGGAACCGCTCGCGGATGCCACCGTCCGGCTCGGCCTCGCGGTGAAGCGCAATCACTGTCCCGAGGTCATGCCCGGCGCAGAGCGCTGCCGCATAGGCCACTTCCTCCTCCGCCGCCGGCAGCGCCGTCACGGCGTCAGGCGCCCCGAGATGCCGTACGAGCCCTTCCGCCAGCGCCGCGACCGCCGCCGCGCGCGCGGCAGGACCCGCCTCGCTCACAACCGCGAGCGTCGAATGCCCCCAGGATCCCAGACCGAGAAAGCCCGAGCGGAACGCGATCCGTTCCTTGCGCCCGAGCGCCTCCGGCTCGCGCCCGGCAAAGAGGAAAGCGCCGGAGATCGCCCATTCTCCCGGCTCCGCCGCGCGCGCGAAGACGACCCTGTCGGAAGCATCGAGCCGGATTGTCCGGAGAAGCCGCCCGCTCACAGCCGCGGCCCCCCGGTCGCGGGATCGAGCCAGCGCGCCTCGGCGAGCGCCGGCACCAGCGGTCGTGCCCGCACCCTGCCCGCCTCGCGCACGAGGAGATCGCCCATCGGGCCGATCCGGTGCTCCTGACCGGCCTGGACCCCGTCGAGCCGGCGGAGATAATCCTCGACCGCCGCGCCAAAGCCCTGCGCCTCCCAGAGATCAAAGCGCCGGGCGGTATTCCGCGCGAAACTCTCGAGAATGGCGAGCGGGTCCTCGAATAATTCCTCCCGGAGCGAGGTGGTCTCGGGGTACCGCCCCGGCTCGGCGATGGCGTCCCGGTCGCGGATCAGATCGGCCCCGAAAACGAGCCAGTCGGGCACCTCGGCCTCGCCGCAGCCATCTGGCCAGGCGAGCCGGCCGCCGCCGAGCCGGCTCGTGTCGTAGATCAGCGTGTCGGGCCAGAAGATCCTGACCGACCGTTCGGGAAGACAATGCGCCGCGAGCGCGTCGGCGACCGCCGCCATCGCCACCGGAAACGCCCGGCGGGCGGGACCGAGCGGCGTCTCCGGCTCGAGCACCAGCGCGAACGCAAAAAGCCCCGGCCGCTCCGTGTAGAAGAGCGCGCCTGCGCCCATCTCTGCCGCGCGGGTCCTTGCAATGTCGAAGGGATGCGCCTCCTCCGCCACCCGATGGCCCGTGAAGACGGGCGGCAGGAACAGCGTTCCGGTCACGCCATTCGCGTCGGTCGCGGTCATATCAGCAGTCCGTCCTTGCGGCTCCGGGGCTTTTTTGAAACATCGTGGATGTATCGCCACGGAAGCCCGTGTCTTCAAGAGCGGAACCGCCGGCATCACCGACACGCTCCTCGAAGGGGCCCAGCCATGACCGACCGGCCGAGAACGATCTTCCTCTGCTCCTGCGAGAACACGATGGCGCCCGATGCGCGCGCCGTCGCCGGCGCCTGTGGCGGTAGGGTCAAAACCGCGACCCAGCTCTGCGGCCGGGAACTCGCGCGCTTTCGTGCTGCGCTGGCGGAAGGCGGCGCCGTCACCGTCGGCTGCACCCAGGAACAGCCGCTGTTCGAAGAGGTCGCCGAGGAGGAAGGGCACGGGAGCCCCCGCGCCTACGCCAACATCCGCGAGACTGCCGGCTGGACGCGGGAGGCCCGCACGAGCGGCCCCAAGACCGCCGCCCTCCTCGCCGCCGCGGCGGAGCCCGCGCCGCCGATCCGCCTTGTTTCCGCAACCTCGGAGGGCGTCATCCTCATCCTCGGCCGGGACGAGACCGCAACGCAAGCCGGACAACGCCTTGCTGAGCATCTCGACGTCACCGTGCTCGTCGAGCCGGGGGCCGAGATCCCGCCGCCGCGCCGGCGGGATTTTCCCATCCTCCAGGGCCGGGTGCGTACGGTGGAGGGCCATCTCGGCGCTTTCCGCCTGAAGATCGACAACTTCGCCCATCCGCGTCCGTCTTCGCGCCACGCGCTTGCCTTCGGCACGGGAGAGGACGGCGCCATCTCCGAGGCCGATATCGTCCTCGACCTCCGGGGACGCGTCCCGCTCTTTCCCGCGGGCGAACTCCGCCCCGGCTATCTCCGCGCCGATCCCGGCCATGAACCTTCGGTCGAGAAGGCGATCGCCGCCGCGTCACATCTCGTCGGCACCTTCGACAAGCCACGTTACGTCGGTTTCGACGCCACGCTCTGCGCGCATTCCCGGAACCGCATCACCGGCTGCACCCGCTGCCTCGACCTCTGCCCGACCGGGGCCATCACGCCCGCGGGCAACACGGTCGCGATCGATCCCATGATCTGCGCCGGTTGCGGCCAGTGCGCCGCCGCCTGCCCGACCGGTGCGGCGCATTACGCGCTGCCGCCCGTCAATACGCTGCTCACGCGCCTGCGCACGCTCCTGCGCAGCTACGCCACCGTGGGTGGGAGTGACGCGGTGGTGCTCCTCCACGATGCTGATCACGGCGTCGAACTCATCGAGTCCGCCGGGCGCTTCGGCCCCGGCCTGCCCGCCCGCGTGCTGCCGCTCACCGTCAACGAGATTACGGCGACCGGCCCGGAGGTGCTGACCGCCGCCCTTGCCTGGGGCGCCGCGGGCGTCCGCATCCTCTCGCGCGGCAAGCCCGTTCATGACCTCGGTGGCCTCCATGCCACACTTGACCTGACGAATGCGGTCGCCGCGGCGCTCGGCTATCCTGCGGACGCGCTCGACCTCATCGGGACCGATGATCCCGACACGCTGACGGACGCGCTCACCGATCTTCCGCGCGGCCCGGAAGGACGCGAGCCTTCCGCCTTCCTGCCGGGTGGCGAGAAGCGCGGCCTGCTCGTCCAGGCATTCCGCGAGCTCCACCGCACCGCGCCCGATCCCGTCGAGTGCATTCCCCTGCCCGAAGGTGCGCCCTTCGGTGCGGCGATCGTCGATACCGGCGGCTGCACGCTCTGCCTCTCCTGCGCCGCGGTCTGCCCGACAGGGGCCTTCGCGGACAACCCGGAGCGACCGATGCTGCGCTTCACCGAGAGCCTCTGCGTCCAGTGCGGCCTCTGCGCCGCGACCTGCCCGGAGGACGTCATCACCCTCGCGCCGCGGATCGATATCCCCGCCTGGGACGCGCCGCGCCGGGTGGTGAAGGAGGAGGAGCCCTTCCACTGCATCGACTGCGGCAAGGCTTTCGGCACCCGCTCGACGATCGAGCGCATCCGCGAGAAGCTTTCGTCCCACTGGATGTATTCCGGCCCGGAGGGCGAGGCACGCCGCCGCGTCCTCGAGATGTGCGAGGATTGCCGCGTCGGTGTCGTCGTCACCGAGAGTTTCGACCCGCACGACCTCGCGACGCGAACGATCCGCACCACCGACGACTACCTGCGTGAGCGCGCCGCGAGAAACGGCGCCTGATCCCGGCGCCGCCGGCCTTCGGCCTCATCCAAAGAGCCGCGCCACCGCCGAGAAGACGATGACCGACAGCGCGACGAGCAGGACATAGGCTGGCATGGTCGAGACATCCACCCACTCGGCGAAGCCGATCCCCACGAAGAGACCGATCGTGCCGCCGATCCCGAAGCTGGTCAGGTTTTTCATGGACGGAGACCGAGCAGGGACAAGATCGCCTGCGCATTGCCGTCCGCCCAGCGCTGGATGACGATACGGACATTCTCGATGGTCCAGCCGCGCTCCCAGAGATCCTGGTTGCGCTGGATATCCTTCTTCCAACGGGCGAAATCGCGCCGAGCCTGCGCAGGCGAAGACACTTCGGAGAGATCGGCGGCAAGCAAGAGGACATCGGGCGCCCCCATCGTCTCCCCCGGCGCTCAGGCCAGCAGAAACGGTCCCCTGCCGCTCAGGTCGCCCGGCGTGCCGGCGAGAATCGCCGCTTCGGCATGGGCCAGCGCATCCTCTGCCGCCAGGAGCCCGTAGGCGCTGACCGCCACGGCACAAGCTTCCGCATCGGTCGCGGCGTTCTTCGCCGCCTCGGCCGCCCTCGCGCTCGCCAGCGGCCAGACCGTCACCATCTGTCGCGAGGGCGGTACGCCGCGCTCGGTGAGTACACTTTCGGTAACGAAAGTAGCGGCGAAGGCGTCACAGAACATCCGCCCGCGCTCCGACTCGGGTCGCCCGTCGAACACGACGATGCCGTAGCCTGCGAAGTCCTCGGGCGGATATTCGTCCGGCCCGGCGAAGCCCCGCGACGCACGGATGCGCTCCGGTGCGACCTCGGCGGCTGCAAAGTCCGGTGCGCCGGGAACCTCGCGGACCGATTCCGCCGCCATCGCCGGCTCCTCCTGCACGCTGTTACTATCCTCGCTGGCGACAGCCGGCTCCTCTTCCGCGGCCGGATCGCCGCCATCGGACACCTCCTGACCGCGGCCGTTCGTCGTCGGCAGGTCGATGGGCGGTAACGCCATCGGTCCCTCTCCGGTGTCGCCCCGAGCACCAGCGAAATTCTCGAACTCCTCCCGGCCGAGCCGATGCACCACGATCGCGCTTCGGGGATCGTCCGGATCCGGCAGGAAGCTGAGCGTCTCAAGCGGCAGCGTTACATGGATCGGACCCAAGCCGAGAAAACCACGCGGCCAGATAACAACCGCCGTCGGCGTACCGTCGGGATCACGCACAAGCCCGACCACTGTGCCGACCAGATCCAGCGCGGCCGGGTCGGGCACTCCCTCGCCAGCGACAAGGCCATCCGACGATCCGTAGACGGGCGCGCCGAGAAGGTCCTCGACCGTGAAATCCGCCCCCTCCTCGGAGAGGATCCCGGCGGCTTGCCACGGCTCCCCGGAGCCCGCGGGAAGCCCTGCCATGACGGCAGCGGCGATGATGACGACTGTTCGGAACAACGACGATCGCGACATGAAATACCTCGCGAAGCTCGACTTCATGATGCGCTTCCGACAACTGGGCGTCAAGTTTCGCAACTGTGACGATATACCGACGATCTTCGACCCAAGCGGAGGTGCCGAGGCCAGTCCCATCCGCACCATGCGGCAAAAAGGCAAACGGGAATTCAGATTCTTTCATAGCCCTGCAACAGTGACCTGCCTGATTTTCACCGTGAACGTGAAAAGAGCCTCGCCATGTTGTCGCCGCTGCCCGCGAGCAGGACATCGCCTTCCGCCTCGAGCGCCAGCGACCAGACCGGCGAGCCGATTGCGGCCTCGACCGCATGCAGCACCTCAAGCGGGCCAGCCGCAGGCCGGGAGGTGAAGCGCCTGCGCGATTGCGGGTCGCGGAGGACCGACACCGCAGACCGCAAAGGCCATGGAACAGACGCCGGCCGCGGAGCCCCTCCGCGAAGGCTTCGGAAGAACGGGTTACGCCACCGGCGTCAGCAGCGGCTCGCCGCGGAGATGCGCCCGCAGATTGGCGACGACGAGATCGCCCATTGCCCGCCGCGTCTTCCGGCTCGCGCTGCCCTGGTGAGGCGATAGGACCACGCGATCGGAGCCACGGAGCGCCTCCGGCACCCGCGGCTCGTCGGCAAACACGTCGAGCGCGGCGCCGCCGAGCCTGCCCGACCCGAGCATGTCGATCAACGCCGGTTCGTCGACGAGCGAGCCGCGCGCCACATTCACGAGACAACCCTCGGGACCGAGCGCCTCCATCACGCGGCGACTGACGATGCCGCGGGTCGATTCCGAGCCCGGCGCGACCACCACCAGCCAGTCGGCGTCCCGGGCCATCGCCTCGAGGTCGGCGTAGAACGGATAGGGCTCGTCCGGCTGCTTGCGCCTTCCATGATAGACGATCTCCATCTTGAACGCCTCGAGCCGGCTGGCGATCTCCCTGCCGATCCGGCCGAGGCCGAGGATGCCGGCACGCTTGCCGGTCAACTCGTCCGTCAGGCCGAAACCGCCATCCTCCCAGTGACCCTCGCGCACGAAACGGTCCGCCTGCGGCAACCGGTGGGCGAGCGCGATCATCAGGCCGACCGCTACCTCCGCCACGCAGTCGTTCAGCACGTCGGGCGTATTGGTCACGCTCGCCCCCCGCGCGCGCGCAGTGTCGATATCGATACCATCGTAGCCGACACCGAAGGAGGCGACGAGTTCGAGCTTCGGCAGCGCCTCCATGATATGCCCCGGACAGTATCCCACGGTCACGGCGTGCCGCAGGACCGGCGCGAGCCCGGCGAGAAGCGCGTCGCCGTCGCCCGCCTCCCAGAAGCGATGGATGGTGAAGTCCTTCTCGAGCTCGGCAACGACGGTGTCCATCATGGGGACGACCATCAGGAGATCGGGTTTCGCCATCCTGCTCACCTCCTGCCGCACCGCGTTGCACCTCCCCAAGTGGCGGATGGCGGCCGGCGAGGCAAGCTTTCGCTCGACCGCGCGTCCGATCTTTCGCTCGATGCCCGCAAGCAAGGGCAGGCCACGGAACATGGCGGGCCGCGGCGTGAACCGGACGGAGGGACATGATGAGCTGGTCCGAGACGTCGCTGATGGTGCAGAAGGAAGGGGCCGATGGCAGGGAAGACGCGCGGTACACTCTCACGATCCCTGATCAGGGCAAGTTTCACTACCGGGGTTTCCCGATGACGATCGGCAGCGCCTGCCCGAGGACGGGGCCCGTATCGCCGGGAACTCAGGCGCCGGGTTGCTGCGGAGCGACGGCGAAGGAGTACCACGGGCGGCAGTGTTCCGGGTATCCGTGGCAAAACCTCCCGAGATGGCGGTATTGCCCGGCATTCCGGCCTCCGATGATCAGGGATCGCGCCGAGGGGCAATGACCGAGGGCATGACCACCGTAATCCTGCCCCGTGCTCCTGCCACAGGGTGGAGGAGCGGACAGGAGCACGGGCCGGCCCGCTATCCGACGCGGCGCAGAAAGCTCTGCAACCGCG
>CAYMOD010000036.1:0-12665 GCA_964391945.1 uncultured Rhodobacterales bacterium
TCGTCAGGCTCATAACCTGAAGGTCGCAGGTTCAAATCCTGCCCCCGCAACCAAACTTCCTAAGCTGTGTCAACGGCTTATCGAAATCCCCGCCGACTTTCATCGGCGGGGATTTTTGTTGTGTCGCGTTGGTGTCGCGAAGATCGCGTTGGCCAGGCGCTACTTCCCTGTCGCCGTTTGACGGAATCTGCGGAAACTCATCGGGCGGGGGTCGTGCTTCAACGCGATTTCGTTATAGTTCCTCGTCGCCTGGGGAGGGAAAGGCACCCGAAGCTAGCTAATGCAAAGGTGTTCGCTCGATCCGGCTTGATCGAGTGGTGAGCGCATGAAGCTTATTCGGAACAGCGGCAACGAAAGGGTGATCGATCGACTTCGCGAATGGCTTGTCCAGGGTGCGTCTCTCGATTTGATGTCGCCAACGTTCTCCGTTCACGCGTTCGCGGAAGTCCGAGAACTCCTCGAGAAGGCAGATAAGTGCCGACTGCTTCTGGGCGATGAGGCGGATTTGGCAGACTCGCTCTTTGGTGGCCCCGCCGATATTGCCTTTCGCGGCCAGCTACAGGGGCGCTGGCTCGCGCGCCTTGCCGCCGATTGGATCAAGAAGCGGGCGGAGGTCAGATGCGCGCCTACGGCGCTACCGCAATCCCTTATGGTCGTTCGAGGGGATCAAGTATCTCGAATGGATCTCGGTCTTCCTGCTGATCGTGCTCGGCCTCTGGATCACCGCCGTGGTGCTGGGGCAGTGGAACCTTCGGGAAGTCATGGCGGTGAGGATGCCGGAAGCCGACAGGTCCGCGGCCTTCTACTTCGACCTCGCCTTCGGTTTCTGCTGGGGCTGGGCGATGATCGGCGACTTCGGCCGCTTCGGCAAGACCGCGCGGGCGTCCACGGTCGGCAGCTGGCTCGGCGTCAACCTCGGCCAGGGCTGGTTCATGCTCATCGGCGCGATCGGGGTGATCGGCGTCGTGCTCGACACCGGTATCTACGACCCGAACAACTCCGACCCGAGTTCGACGATCGCGGCCCTCGGCCTCGGCACCGTCGCCCTGATCGTGGTCTTCATCGCCACCGTCAGCACCAACGCCACCGTGCTCTATGGCGCCGGCATGGGCTGATTGGCGTGGCGCGGCCCAAGTCGGCGATGCGCTACCTGTGGTACATCGCCCTGCTCCAGTTCGCGATGTGCTTCCTGCCATTGGCCTTCGAGCAGTTCGTCCACTTCTTCGAGATCTTCCTCGGCATCATCGGCGGGATCTTCATCCCCCTCTGGACGATCGTCGTGCTCGACTATTACGTGGTGCGCCGGATGCGGGTGACCGACGAGGATCTGTTCGCCGGCGAGCGCAGCGACGGGACGACCCTGAGCCGGCTCGGGGACTGGAACGTCGCCGGATGGGTCGCCATGGGGCTCGGTTTCGGCACCTTCATTCTGCTGGGCCGCGGGCTGCCCGAGATCGCCGCGGTGACCACCGCCGCCATCCCGGCGCTCGTCATCTCCGGCGTCAGCTACCTGCTGCTGACCTTGGCGGCCGGAATCGGCAAGAAGACCCGCGTGGCCTAGGTCGGCCAGATTGCCACGATCCGATGCCCGGCGCGGGCGGTGCCCCAGCCGCCCGCGCCGGCTTGCACTGGTGGTCCAGGTCCATTGCCGCGAAATAATCAGCCGGCGCCGCGCCCTGGATGAAACGCAGGTCATCGGCAGGCCGCTGAAATTGACAGGCCGCTGAAGAAGATCTCCTCGTGGGACCTTATTCCGGCTTCTGTCGTCTGAGGGTTGAAGCGGGTGATCTTCGACACCCATGCCGGGCTCAGGGTCGGGGCAGGCCCAGCGTTCACGCGCGGCGCACGAGCCTCCGCCGCGTGGCTCCGGCAGCCCGGAAAATCAGCTGTCGATCACCGTGTCGAAACGCCAGGTGACAGGGGGATCGGGGCGGTAGACGCAGAACGCGCCGGTACGCAGGGCGGTGGCAAGATGCCGGCCGAGCCGCGGATGGGCGGCCTCGATCCGGCGCAGGGCGTAGCGGATGCGCCAGGTCACGGTGGTCCGGGCGCGCTCGGCGAGGTCGCCGATCCGGCGGCCGCGGCCGCCGAGACCGAGGGCGTTCGACAACGTTTCGAGAAGCCGGTCCATCTCCGATCGGGCGCGTTCGGCGCGGCCGAGATCGTTCATCACCTCCGCCTCGGCCAGTTCCTCGCCGAGGTCACGGATGCGCGCCTTGAGCGCGGCACGGGCGGGTCCGTCCAGTGCCGCGTCCGCACCATAGGTCGTCTCGGACCGTTCGGCGAGGTCGAGACAATGCACTTCCTGTCCTGGCCGCTCGAGCAGCCGGCGCAGGTCGTGCAGCCCCTTGAGATCGGGCAGTGTCTCCCGGTGGCCGTCGAATTCGGCAATCCAGCCCGCCCTGATCCGGACGAGGCGGGCCGTGGTTGCAGGCTCCGCCTTCGGCCGCCGCGCGCCCTCGCTTTCGCCGAGTATCTTCAGGCCTTCGACCAGATAGGCCACATCTTCCGGACGCCGGAACGGGTTCACCCCGATGAACCAGCGCAGGCGATCACCGGGCTCGACGGGGACGCCGAACGCGATCTTCGCCTCGTAATCGGCGTGGAACACCGCGAGCGCGCGCCGCGCCTCCTCCAGCCTGCCGGCATGGGCGAGCGCCGATGCAACGAAAGCCGCGTAATCGACAAACGGCAGCGCGTCCGCCTTCGCGTGCATCGCGAGCGCCGTGTCGAGGTTGCGGGCAAGGAAATGCGCCAGCGCGGCGGTGGCGAAATAATCGTTCGGATGGAAAGGGTGCAGCCGGATCGCGCGGGCGATGTGCTCCAGTCCCGCCTCCGGCCGTCCGAGATAGACCTCGCAGAGCGCCGCCTGCACCAGGAGATCGGCGTCGTTCGGACTGAGCGCGAGGGCCCGGTCGAGATACCATGCCGCGCTTTCGAACGCCCGCCGGAAAAGCTGCACCTTGGCGATCACGAGATGCACGACCGCGTCGTCCTCGTCGAGTTCGAGGGCACGGTGGGCGTTGGTATAGGCAAGCTGGCTCGTCTCCTCGAACCGGTCCCAGAACTGGCAGCTCCACTGGTTGAACCAGCTGAGCGCGATCCCGGCATGGGCGCGGGCATTGGCCGGGTCGCGGGCAAGCACCTGTTCGAAGATGGCGCGCGCCTTCTCGTCGGTTTCGGGCGTGCCCTTGCGCAGCATGTGCAACCCGTGGAGCACCAGGCCGTGGATATGGGGATCGGCGCTGCGCCGCGCCTCCGCCCGGGCGATCCCGTCGAGCCTCGCGTGCAGGGTCGAGGCGATGCGGCCGACCACCTCGTCCCGGAGGTCGAGGACGTTGGCCGGAGCGATCACGATGTCGTCGACCCAGAGCTGCCGCGCCTCCGCACAGGCGATGAGGCTGGCGCTCAGCCGCAGCCGGTCCGGATGCTGGTGCAGCCGGCCGCGGAGCACGTGACTGGCCCCCAGCCGGCAGCCGACCTCGGCGTCGCCGAGGGCAGCGACCGCCTGGGCCGAGCGCGGCGAGATCACCGTCAGCGACCGGAAGCGGCTCAGGGCGGCGCAGATATCCTCGTGCAGGCCTTCCGCCAGCAGTTCCACTTGCTCCGCAGCATCGGGTGCGGAGATCGGCATTACCGCGATCACCGGGATTCCCGGCCCAATGTGGGCTACGCCTTCCATGTCGGACCGTAGGGCTTGCCGCCGGGCATGCATTCTACGCGGATCAGCCGCGTGAGTACAGCGGTCTCACGTCGTGAGGCCGGTTCTCACGCCTTCTGATGTGAGCGCAACCGCGGCCGACCCAGGGCCGCTCTCACCGGAAGGAACCGCCAGATGACGCTCAAGGATATTCGTGGCCTCGATCTCACCGGCGCCACCGCCGCGGCGCTGGAGCCCTACGAGGCGGCCGTCGCCAACCTGCAATGCTATCGTGGTGATCCGGTGGCGGATGTCGATGCCGCTATTGCGGCGGCGCCCGGCTTTGCCATGGCTCATGTGCTGAAGGCGTGGCTGCATCTGCTCGGCACCGAGCCTTCGGGGGTGAGGGTGGCGCGCGCCGCCCATGCCGAGGCCGCGGCCACCGCCGGAACCGCGCGCGAACGGGGCCACGTCGCCGCGATCGGCCACCTCGTTGAAGGCCGGTGGCATGAAGCGGGCCGGGTGCTGGAGGATGTCACCATCGATGCGCCTCTCGACGCGCTCGGCCTTCTTGCGGGCCACCAGATCGACTTCTTCACCGGGCAGAGCCGGATGCTGCGCGACCGTATCGCCCGCGCGCTGCCTGTCTGGGACGAGGCCGTGCCGGGCTTCCACTCGGTGCTCGGGATGCATGCCTTCGGTCTCGAGGAGACCGGCGCCCATGGCCGGGCGGAGGCCGTGGGCCGGCGCGGGGTCGAGCTCGAGCCGCGCGACGGCTGGTCCCAGCACGCGGTGGCCCACGTCCTCGAGATGCAGAGCCGGCAGGAGGATGGCATTGCCTGGATGCGGGCGAATCCTGCCGCCTGGGCGACGGACAGTTTCTTCCAGATCCATAACTGGTGGCACCTCGCGCTCTATCACTTCGACATCGGCGATCACGCGGCGGTGCTGGCGCTCTTCGACGGGGAGATGGGCGGCGGTCGCTCCGGCGTCGTGCTCGACATGGTCGATGCCTCGGCGCTGCTCTGGCGGCTGAATCTGCGCGGCGTCGATGTCGGCAATCGCTGGCAGACCGTCGCCGATCGCTGGGCCGCGGCCGCGGCGACCGGCTTCTATGCCTTCAACGACGTTCACGCGGTGATGGCCTTCGTCGGCGCCGGCCGGCGCGGTGCGGCGGTCGCGGTGATCGCGGCGCAGGCGGAGGCGATGGCACGTGGCGACGACAACGCCGCCTTCACCCGCGAGGTCGGCCATGCCGTCGCGCGCGCCATGCTTGCCTTCGGCGAGGGTGACCATGCCGCGACCACCGCCTTGCTGCGCCCGATCCGTGCCATCGCCCATCGTTTCGGCGGCAGTCACGCCCAGCGCGACGTCATCGACCTGACGCTGATCGAGGCCGCTCTCCGCTCCGGCCAGTCGGCACTCGCCGCTGCCCTCGCGGCCGAGCGTCTCGAGACCCGGCACGACAGCCCGCTCGCACAGCTTTTTGTCCGCCGCGCCTCAGGGATGGCGGCGGCTGCATGACATTCTCCGGACAATTCCCGCTCTCGAACGAAGGCAACCGACATGGCCCGACATTCCGACACTTGCATTCGTGCCTCTGTGGCAGAACAGGCGATCCCCGCGGCGCAGGGCGGCACCGGGCCGGGACCGGTAGCGCGTCCCCTCCGCCGCCTCGCCATCGTCGTGCGTGACGATGCCTATGACCGGATCCTGACGCCGCTCACCTTCGCCTATACCCAGGCGCAGGCCGGCGTGGAGGTTGACCTCCTTTTCGTGCTCTGGGCGGTGAAAGCGCTCACTCCCGCCGGCGCCGAGGCACTCGCCGTCAGCCCGGCTCACGCCGCCGAGGCCGACTGGCTGCGCCGGCGGCTCGCGGAGGATGGCGAGCCCATCGGGATCGCCGACTGGATCGCAATGCTCGCCGGAACCGGGCGGGTCCGCCTCTATGCCTGCCGGTATGCGGCGCAGACCTTCGGGGTGGAAGCCGATGCCCTGCTGCCGGAGGTCGAGGACATCGTCGATCCCGGCTGGTTCCTGGCCGCGAAGGCGGTTCCCGCCGACCACACCCAGTATTTCTGATCCCGTCTCCCGGCCCGCCGGCCGGCGTCTCGACCTGGCCGGCAATCGTGAGTTCTGCGGCGCAGCGCGCATCTGCGCCGAAGTTCGAGGCCGGATCGGGCCCCGCAACCGGAATCCCACGCCCCCAGCCGCCCTGGCCGGTTCAGGGGCGTCGGCCATGTCCGACTCTCGCCTCAGCGCCCCTCGACCTTTACCCTCGCGCGAGATCAGCCGTCGGGAGCGGGATGGGGCCGGCACGCCTCACGGCACGAAGGGTCGGCACAGGGTGGAGGGTTCGGATCCGAGGAACGCGCGCCATGGCGAGGGTTTCGCGGTCGTGGGTCCGCTTCCCGAGGCTCAGGCCGCATGCGTTGCCTCCCGCAGATGCATACTACCCCTTCAGGGCCGGACCCATAATCGCTATAGCATTATCCGGTGGCGCAGGGCCGACACAATCAGCCAGAGGGACAGCAGCATGCCGGCAATCGGAGACGTCTTGTTCACGATCAGCCCGAGGCTGCACGAAATGGCATGCGCATTGCGCGAGGGCGCCTTCAAGGGTTTCCCGCCGCGCCGGATCTATGCCGAGCCAGCCATCCACGCGGCTCTTCGGCGGCTCTTCGGCGAGCGGCCGGGCTTTTTCGTCGAGGCAGGCGCCAACGACGGCCTGCGGCGGTCAAACACGCATTACCTCGAAACCCGGCTCGGCTGGACCGGCCTGCTGATCGAGGCGATCCCGCACCTCGCCGTCCGGTGTCTGCACAACCGGCCCGGCGCGCACACCAAGCATTGTGCCCTGGTTGGTCCCGAATATGCCGAACCCGTGGTGGAACTCGTCTATCTCGACGCGATGTCGATCGTGGATTCCGACCGGAACGCCATCGCGATCGAACGCCAGGTGGCGGATTTTCGGGGGCTGCGCAAGCTCGGTCGCCGCGCCGACCCGGCCGACGGCATGCGTTTCCTCGCGCCTCCGCGCACGCTCGACTCCATCCTCGCCGAGCAGGGTTACCCGGACATCGACCTGTTGTCGCTCGATGTCGAAGGTCACGAACTCGAGGCGCTCCGCGGCCTCGATTTCCGGCGCACCCGTCCGCGCTTCATTCTGGTCGAGGACTGGGACAGGATCGGCGTGGCCGACCTGCTGGCTTCGGCCGGATACCGGCTGCACGAGCGGCCAACCGAGCGGGACGCGATCTACGCCGCGACATAGCGGCCCGCCATGCTGGCCGCGGGCCCCCCGTCTCGTCGTCCGGGCACGGGGCGCGCGTCGGCCTCTTCAGGCATCCGCGGCGCGTTTGCGCGCGAGCTGCTCGTTGATGCGCGCGAGGGCGACCGCGAAATCGACCGGTTTCGTGACGTAGTCGTTGGCGCCGAGGGCGAGGCTCTCGCGCGCCTCCTCGCTGCCGCTTCTGGCGGTGACCATGATGACCGGCAGCTGGAGCGGCGTCCTGGTTTCGCGGATGTGTTTCAGCACCTCGACGCCGGAAAGGTCGGGCATCATGACATCGAGGAGCACGAGGTCGAACGGCGCCTGCGCGAGTTTCTCGAGCGCCTCGATGCCGCCCGCGGCCTCGGCCACGTCGAATCCCCGCCGGATCAGGCGACGGGTGAGGATGTCGCGGTTGTCGAAGACGTCATCGACCACGAGCAACTGCGGCCGCATGTCGGGCGGCGTTTCGCGCCCGCCGGTCCGGCAGGGGAGACGTTCGTGGTTCGGATGGCCCTGCATGCGCGTTGTTGCCTCTCGGGGAATGGGTGAAGGGGCCGGTCCTGCTCACGACACCATTGCCCTGTCCTCCGGGGATGGGACCTCCGGCGCGGGATCGGCGCCTTCGCTCTGGGTGTCGAGATGGGCGGGCACGGTGACGGTGAAGCGCGTTCCGTGGCGGAGGCGGCTCGTCACGGTGATGTCGCCGCCGAGCAGGATGCCGAGCTTGCGGCTGAGCGCGAGGCCGAGGCCGGTCCCGCCGAAACGGTTGAAGATGCTGGGGTCGGCCTGCTCGTAATCGGTGAAGAGCCGGGGCAGGACATCGGGCGCGATGCCGATGCCGGTATCGCTGACGATCGCGACGAGCTGGTCATCGTGCGGGCGGAAGTCGATCAGGAGTTCGAGCCAGACGGTGCCGTTCTCGGTGAACTTGCCGGCATTGGTGAGGAGATTGAGCAGGATCTGGCGGAGCTTCTTCGCGTCGGTCCGCAGCCGGTAGTTGCGGTGCGCGCAATGGGTGCTGAAGGTGTTGCCGTTCTTCTCGACCATCGCCGCCGCGGTGGCGACGACGTCGTCGCAGAGCGAGCCGAGCGTGAATTCGGAGACCTCGACATCGACCACGTCCTTCTCGATCCGGTTGATGTCGAGGACGTCGGAGACGAGCGAGAGCAGGTGCCGCCCGGCGGCGTTGATCCGGGTGATGTCACCCGCCCGCTGCGTCGCCCCGGTCGAATCGTCCTGGCAATCCTCGAGCAGGATTTCGGAATAGCCGATGATGGCGTTGAGCGGGGTGCGCAACTCGTGGCTCATCTTGGAGAAGAAGCGGGCGCGGGCCTCGCCCATCTCCTCGGCGACGCTCCGCGCCTTCTCGAGCTCGATCGCGGTGGCATGCTGGCGCTCGATCTCCATCTCGAGCTCGGTCCTGAGCCCGATGATCCGCGAATAGTAGAGCGCCATCCAGGTCATGTAGACCATTGCGGAGGCGAGCGACAGCCAGCCGATCACCCGGAGCTCGCCGATCGGGATGCGGTGGGGAATGCCGGTA
This sequence comes from uncultured Rhodobacterales bacterium, assembly GCA_964391945.1. GTDB lineage: Bacteria > Pseudomonadota > Alphaproteobacteria > Rhodobacterales > Rhodobacteraceae > Amaricoccus. The sequence goes on from CAYMOD010000036.1 coordinate 8,458, forward strand.
TGCGCGACGACGGCGAGGAAGATCGCGACGTCGGCGGCGAAGAGCGCAAGCACGAGGCCCGCCTGTTTCGAGAGGTAGAAGAGGCCGAGCATGAGGCTCACGACCAGCCAGGGCAGGAACGGCGAGCTGAACCCGCCATAATGATAGGCGCCGAACAGCGACGCGGCGGCGAGGAGCTGGAACGAGCAGCCGGCGCTGAGCCTGATCGACCCGGTCCGGCGCAGCACGAACGGCAGAAGCCAGAAGCCGCAGATCGCCACCGCCATGACCACGAGCGGATAATCGACCTCGGGCGTCGCCATGTAGAGGCAGATCCACATCGGCTGCGCAATCACCGGCCCGAAGATGTGGGTAAAGACGAAGGTGCGGGCGAGCTCCCATTCCGTGCGCCCCAGGGCCGCGGTGCCGGGGACGAACCAGGAGACGAGCCGGTCGAAGATCTTCGATCTCTTCGTCATGTAGCCGCTCCGGTCCCCTGCCATGCGGAGGGCCGCAGTGTCCGTGCCGCAGTCCGCCTGTATTCATCCGGCGATTGCGCGCGCCGTGTCAAGGCGGCCGCGCGCGATCGACATCGCCATCTGCATCCGGTCGGCGGCGGCCTCGATCTCCGCCCTGCTGTGGCCGGCCATCACCTGCAGCCGGAACCGCGCCTGCCCCTTCGCCACCGCCGGGTATTCGACGAGGTTGGCGATCAGCCCGAGCGCCGGCATCTCGCGGGCCGCGAGCCGGGCGAGCGCCTCGTCGCCGGTCCGGACCGCGACGATCGCCGACAGGTCGCCGTAGACCTCCATGCCGCGCGCCCGGATATGCTCGCGCAGGAGGCGGATATTGGCCATCAGCCGCTCCCGCAGCAACGCCCCTTCCGGCGCGCGCACGATCGCGAGGGCTTTCCTCACCGTCGCCACTTGTGCCGGCGAAAGCGCGTTCGAGAAGGTGCAGGAGGAGCTGTAGAAGCGGAGATACTCCTTGATCGCGCGGTTCTTCATCGCCACGAAGCCCCCGTTCGAGGCAAAGGTCTTGGAGAAGCTCCCCATCACCAGATCGACCTGGCCGAGCATGTTCTGGATGCCGATATGGCCGGTGCCGCCCGGACCGAGCGCGCCGAGGTCATGGGCGACATCGACGAGCAGCGTTGCGCGGTATTCGCAGGCAAGCGCCTGGAAGGCGGCGAGGTCCGGGGTGTCGCTGTCCATCGAGAACAGCCCTTCGGTCACGATCAGGATGCCGGCTTCGGCATCGCGGGCCCGGATCGTCGCGAGGCGCTGACGGCAGTGATCGACGCTGAGATGGCGGAAGGGGACGACGTTCGCTGTGGCGGCGTGCGCGCCGGTCTGGAGACAGGCATGGGCGAGCCAGTCGATCACCACGTAATCGTGCGACCGCACGAGGCCCTTGATCACGCCGAATCCCGCTGCCCAGCCGGTCGGGAACAGGAGCGATTCCTGCATTCCCAGGAAATCCGCGATCTCGCGTTCGAGCGCGACGGAGGTGGCGGTGTTGCCGACCAGTGCCGGCGAGCCGGCGGAATGCACGCCCATCGCGTCGATCGCCGCCTTGGCCGCGCGCCGCACCTCGGGATGGACCGAGAGGCTGAGATAATCCTGCGAGGCGAAGTTCACCCCTTCGCAGAGGTTGCCGGCATCGTCGCGGACCGCGCAACTCGCCAGAGGGCCGGCCTCCGTCGAGCGCGAGAACGGCCAGGTGCCGCTTTCGCGCCGTACGCTCTGCCAGTCGTGGAACGCGTCGCAGCGCGTCAGCAGGTCGATGCCCCTGCGCACGCGGAAATCGCGCATGCTGCCGGTGAGCGCGTCCTCCGGGATACCCGGCACCCTCTGTCTGCCTCTCATCATCGAGCCCTTTTAGCCTGCGCCATTCGCGGCCACAGTTTTCGCGCGAACCTTGAACATCGGGGGAACCAGGCAGCCGGCGCCTGCCACGATCTGCCGGGACGGCAAAAGATGCGCCAGGCGCGGCCTGACCCTCATGTTCTGTTCCTCACGCCGCTTTCCGCGTTGCCGCGGTGGTTGCGAGTTTGCCGTAAACGGCCGGCGTCTCGGGCAGGCGCACCGTGAACGTGCTGCCGACGCCGGGCGTGCTCGTTGTCGCGATGCTGCCGCCCATGGCCTGGCAGATCTGGGCGCAGAGGGTGAGGCTGAGGCCGGTTCCGCCGTAACGTCCATCCGCGGCGCTGCGCCGCGTCGCGAAGCTCTCGAAGAGGCTCGCCATCGCGTCCGCGTCGATACCGGCGCCGGTGTCGCTGATGATGATGGCGAAGCCGGGTTCCGGACCGCCCGGCGGGATCCGTTCGGCGCGGATGGTGATCTGGCCGTCGCGGGTATGCCGGGCGGCGTTTTCGATGATGCAGCCGAGAACCTGAAGCAGGCGCACACGATCGGCGGCAACGATGCCGAGGTCGGGGTCGATCGCGACGGCGATCCGGTTGCTGCTGGTTTCGATCACCTCGCGATACGGCGCCAGCGCCGCCTCGATGAGCGCGCGGAGATCGTGGGTGTGGATGTCGAACTGCATCCGCCCGGCGCCGATCTTCGCGAGGTCGAGGATCATGTCGATGAGGCGCATGAGGTAATAGGCGGCCTCGAGGATGCGGTCGATGTCCTCGACGAGGAGACGATCGTCGCTCTCCTCCGCCTCCTCGCGCAGGATCTGGCCGTAGCCGATGATGGCATTCAGCGGCGTGCGGATCTCGTGGCTCATCCGCGCGAGGAACTCCTCCTTCGCGGAGCCGACGCGGTGGGTCTGGACGATCGCGCGGCGCAACTCGTCGGCCATCTGCCGCCGCCGGCGGACTTCGATCTCGAGATCGACGCCAGCATCGAAGACGCGCGCGTAGTAGACGGCCATGAACGCGACATAGGCGAGCGTCGAGACCGTCGAGATCGCGCCGAGGCTGAGCATCGCCGAGACGGGAATGTCGTTCGGTACGGGCGGCAGGACGATGTAGGTTGCGAAGAAGGCCGCGAAGGCAAAGGCGGTGATCCCGACGAGTTGCGGCTGCAGCCGGCGCTCGCTGCCGTGGTAGAAGAGCGACAGGATCGGGATGATCAGCATCCAGGTCAACGTCGGCGAAGCGACGCCGCCGTTGTGGTAGCAGCTCCAGAGGATGGCAAAGTTGAGATTGACCACCGAGAGGAGTACGAGGCGGTCGTAGGCGATCCCGCGCCGCAGCAGGAACGGGAACACCCAGAAGAGCGAGATGCTCGCGCCGAGCACCGCGATATCCCAGCCCGGCGTCGGATCGAAGACAAAGAGCGCGAGCGGCACGGTGTTGCCGAGCAGCGGGCCGAACAGGTGGCTGATGAGGAACATCCGCGCCCGGTTCGCCCCCTCGCGGTCGCCGGCGAGCGATTCGGGCATGAACCGGGCGATAAGCCGCGCGCAGGCAGTCGCGAGCCTCTCGAATGACTTCCCGAAACTCGCTCTCACGCCGATCGGACCTCTTCCCCGGAGGGCGCCCTGATGGCGCCGGCTTCGTCCCCATTCTGACCATGGAGATCTTGCTTAAATGTTAAGGAAGCGTCGGCCGACGGTTTCGGCGCCAACCCTTTCGAAACCATTATGAACCTCAGGCGCTTACGGAAATTTAATCAACGGGGCGCATTGCTGCGGCGGCATGCGGGAGGCGGGATGACGCGGCCTTTCTGGTTCCCGGGAGACCCTGATGATGCTCCGAATCACCCTCGGTATGCTGGCCCTTCTCCTCGGCGCGGAAGCCGTTTCGGCCGAGGCCGCGGGCCCGCGGCCGGACTGGCGCGGCGGGTATCTCGGCGTGAGCGCCGGCGCGCTGCGCACCGAGGGCAGGGCCGTGCGCGGGGGCCATACCGATGACCCCGGGTTGCCGCTCATCGGTATCGACATCGCGAACGGCCTCTTCCCGGACCGGCAGGAGGATGTGGAAGTCGCGCCCGCGGTGGGCGCGGCGCTCGGCTACAATGTCCAGCGCGGTGATTTCGTCGCCGGAATCGAACTCGACCTGATGATGCTCTCGGCGGAGGCGGACAAGGATTTTGCCCGGGTCGATCCGGGGGGCATCCCGATATTCGAGGGCGTGCGGACGCAGACGCGCTACCAGACCGAGATCGGCAGTCTTGCCACGCTGCGGCTGCGGGCGGGGATCGCGCGTGGCCGCTCGGTCTTCTACGGCACCGCCGGTGTCGCCGCGGGCAAGGTCCGGAACCGTTTCAGCCTCG
>CAYMOD010000037.1:0-12460 GCA_964391945.1 uncultured Rhodobacterales bacterium
GCACGCAGGACTCATCATCCGAAAAGACCAGCGTGCCCTCGGAGACTTCGACCGGGCAGGTCATGGGGAACTGGGCAGTGCCGGTATTGCCGGAAACCTCGTTGAGCGTCAGGACATCGTCAGTGAGCTCATAGGTTCCGTCGACCGACAGGCCGCGGGCATTGCGCATGGCGAAGGTGTTGTCGGTGTTGAGCACGAGCGTGAGGCCCTGTGCCGGCCCCGAGGCATCTTCGGCGGTGAAGCTGCCGGCCGAACCGGACTGCGCGCTCGTGATGCTGGTCTCGATGGCGGCGAGTTCTTCCCCGCGCTGAGCGATCGTGGCGGCCAGGCTCTCGACCTGCGACTGCAGCTCGGCGCGCTGGCTTTCGAGATCGCCAACGCTCGTGGTCAGCTCCTGCTGGCGCGACGACAGATCCGCGATCTGCTGGTCGAGCTCGGTCTGGCGCGCGGCAGATTCATCGCGCTGGGTGTTGATCTCGGCGAGCAGGTTCTGGGACGCCAGTTGTTCTTCGCGGATCGCCTGGATGCGACTCTGAGCCTCGGCGAGATCAGCTGTGCGGGCGGCAGCCTCAGCGTTGAGCTGGGCAACTGTCGAACGGATGGTCGCCTCGTCGGCGCTCGCCGCCTCAAGACGCTCGCCCACCTGGGTCAACTGCTCATTGATGGCGGCCAGGCGCTCTTCGGCGGCAGCCGCCGCTTGTTCGGCGTTCGCGCGCCGCTCTTCGATGGCCTCGACGTCGGCCTCGTAGGCGGCCATTTCATCGCGCTGGGAGGCAACGGTTTGAGAAAGCTCCTGAGCTTCGGCAGAGAGGGTTTCGACTGCGCTGGCGGACGTGTCACGCTGGGTCGACAGCTCGGACAGCTCGGCTTCGGTGGTGGCGATCTGAGCGCGCAGGTCCTCAAGCGTTCCGGCAGCGCCTTCCTGCTCGGCCAATGTCGCCGCTACGCGGTCGCGCTCGGCAGTGAGAGCCGAAACCTGCTGATCGAGCCGTCCGGTTTCCGAACCGAAATTGGCCCAGATGATGATGGCCACCAGCCAGCCAACGGCAGCTGCCGCCGCCAGCGTCAGTACCAGCGGATCGCGCCAGCGGTTGTTTGTCGTTTCTGCCATGGTTGCCCCCTGTTTGCGTTCAGCGAGAACAACGATATCCGGAAAGACGCGTTCCGGGGCAAGCGAAATGCTAGCTGCACGCGTTCGAGGTCATGAACAAGGGCGCCTGCACGGATGTGCGGCGCCCGTCATTCGTCATATCCTGCAGCCTGTATCAGGCGCTTTCGCTGTACTCGTTCTCGTCGGGCTCACGCAGGACGTAGCCGCGTCCCCAGACGGTCTCGATGTAATTCTTGCCGCCGGTTGCCACCGAGAGCTTCTTGCGCAGCTTGCAGATGAACACGTCGATGATCTTGAGCTCGGGCTCGTCCATGCCGCCATAGAGATGGTTGAGGAACATCTCCTTGGTGAGCGTCGTGCCCTTGCGGAGCGAGAGGAGCTCCAGCATCTGGTATTCCTTGCCGGTGAGATGCACCGGCCTGCCCTCGACCTCGACAGTCTTGGTGTCGAGATTGACGGAGAACTTGCCGGTGGTGATCAACGACTGGGCATGGCCCTTCGAGCGGCGCACGATCGCGTGGATGCGCGCGATCAGTTCCTGCCGGTTGAAAGGCTTGGTCATGTAGTCGTCAGCGCCGAAGCCGAAGCCCTTGAGCTTCGATTCGATATCGTCCATGCCCGAGAGGATCAGGATCGGCGTCTCGACCTTGGCGATCCGGAGCTGACGCAGGACCTCGTGGCCGGTCATGTCCGGCAGGTTGAGGTCGAGAAGGATCAGATCATAATCGTAAAGCTTCGCCAGATCGATCCCCTCCTCGCCGAGATCGGTGGCATAGACGTTCAGGTTGGCGTTCTGGAGCATCATCTCGATACTCCTCGACGTGGCGGGGTCGTCCTCGACCAGAAGAATGCGCACTCGCTACTCTCCAATCCTACTTGGGGGCCGCGCCCCATGACGGCTCCCGGTTAACCAAAAAGAGGTTAACTTCATACTACGATAACTAAGGACTTAGCGGGTCTTCTCAGAGCTGTCTATATTTTTGGATAGCCGTCACCCTCAGCGCGGCGGCACCGTGCCGACGTACAACACTCCGCCAGAGGTTGAGTTCCTCGGCGGAAAGCTGATACATCTCGCACGCCTCTTCCGGCTGGATCAGCCCGTGGTCGACTGCTGCAACCACTACCGCCTTGCGGCGGGCAACCCAGCGCTGGGTGTTTGCCGGCGGCAGATCCGATCGTGTGATCCTGGTGCCGTCCGGAAGCATGACGGAGACTGGACCTTTGACTCTCCGGATATACATATCCCTCACCCCTTACTCGTTCCCCAGTTGTTCTGGTATTACTAACAGCGTTAAACTGGCGTGAACCGATCGTTTGCGGAACATGACTTTTCCGATTGCCCTTTAGTTAGCCCCAGCCCGTAGTTAGCCCAGCCCGACGCTCATGCTCGACGATCCCGCCCGCGCTCTGACCCTGCCCGATCTCCGCTCCGGGAAGCCGCCGTCCGCGACGCGGGTGGTGGTCGCGATGTCGGGGGGTGTCGATTCGTCGGTCGTCGCCGCGATGCTGGTGGAGGCGGGCTACGATGTCGTAGGTGTGACGCTGCAACTCTACGATCACGGGGCGGCGGTGGCACGGAAGGGCGCCTGCTGCGCCGGCCGCGACATCCATGATGCGCGACGGGTGGCGGAGGCTCTGGGCTTTCCGCACTACGTCCTCGATTACGAGGACCGGTTCCGCGAGAGCGTGGTCGATGAATTCGCGGCATCCTATCTCGCCGGCGCGACACCGGTGCCCTGCATCCGCTGCAACGAGCGGGTGAAGTTCCGCGATCTGCTCGAGACAGCGCGCGATCTCGAGGCCGATTGCATGGCGACGGGGCATTACGTGCGCCGCATCGAGGGGCCGGGGGGGCCGGAGCTCCACCGCGCCGCCGATCCTCGCCGCGACCAGAGCTATTTCCTGTTCTCGACCACGCGCGAGCAGCTCGGGTTCCTGCGGTTTCCGCTCGGCGGGCTTGCTTCCAAGGCCGAGACGCGGGCGCTTGCGGCGCGCTACGGCCTGCCGGTGAAGGACAAGCCCGACAGCCAGGACATCTGCTTCGTGCCGAACGGCGATTATGCCGCGGTGATCGAGAAGCTGCGCCCCGGTGCTGCGGAGCCGGGCGAGATCGTGCATCTCGACGGGCGGGTGCTCGGCCAACATGACGGCGTCATCCGCTACACGGTCGGTCAGCGGCGAGGTCTGGGTCTGGGCGGCGAGGCGGAGCCGCTCTTCGTCGTCCGGCTCGACGCCGAGGCGCGGCGGGTGGTGGTCGGGCCGCGCGCGGCGCTCGCCTCGCGTTCTTTCCGGGTGCGGGAGGTGAACTGGCTCGGCGACGCGCCGATCGAGGCGGCGCCCGCGGGGGGCTGGGAGGTGGCGGTGCGCGTGCGCTCGACCCGGCCGCCGAAACCCGCACGGCTTCATCCTGATGTGGATGGCAGGGCGCGGGTCGAGCTGCTCGACGCCGAAGAGGGGGTGGCGCCGGGACAGGCCTGCGTCTTCCATGTGCCGGAGGGCAGCCGCGTGCTCGGTGGCGGCTGGATCGTCCAGGGCTGACCGGACTTCGGCCGGCGGGTGTGGGTATTCGGCGTGGAAACGCCGAAACCTGTGCGCGGGCGGTTGAAAACCGGAGCGGAGGATGTTTACACCGTCGAGCGCGGCTCGTTCGGTCCGATCGGCAGTTCGGCGGCCGCACTGCGCTTCTTCCACTTGCCAACGGTCTTCTGGTTGATCCCATGGCGCTTCGCCAGGGTCCTCAGGCTCTCCTGGCTATCCTGTATCGCTCGACGGACCGCCTCTGTCATCGTGCGCTCCCGCGAGGGACCTGCCCGTGGTGCATCCCTCCGTTCCCGGGAAAACGATGCACCATCAAGATCCGGGATCAGACATCTGGCGCCAGTCGCGGTGGCGCTTGCGGCGGCCCTGGACCCGCCATGACGATGCACGCTCCATGCACGAAAGATGCACGGACCATATGCATGATCTTGTCAGGGTTGTCCGCAGGATCGCCCGCTACAGAAATGTTCGGGTCAGGCTCTGAGGGTGAGTGAGGACGGAGGTGGATGGGCGTTCCGAACATCGCTCCCGTGAAAGCGGAGTCTCCGGCAATTGAAGCCGGTTTCTGGAACCATCCCCTCTGTGCGACTTTGGTTTGCCGTATTCGAACGGGAATGAGGGCGCAGTCGATCGATTGTCCCCTGGTGTGGAGTATCTGCATGAGCACTACCGGCCGCGAAGGCTTCAGCAGGATGCTCCGCAGCACGAACTCCTGGCTTCAGGAAATCATGGCCGACGCATTCGGATCCGGCCGGCAGGTGGTATGGCATGCGCTCGGCGCGGTGCTGCGCCCGCTCGGCGTTCGAGTGCCGGTCGGGCTTGCCGCTCATCCCGGCCCTGAACCGCTGATCCTGATCCGCGGGATCTGTCATGAGCAGCGGCAGCCGGAAAAGGAAGCCGACAGGTCCTGCTCGCGCGACAGGTTTCTGCAGCGGGTCAACGCCGGGCGCGCGGCCATCCGTCCGGGCAATGCGCGCGATGACGTCCGGAGCGTGTTCCGGGTGCTTTCCCGTCATGCCGATCGCCGACAACCCGAGAAGGAGGGGGATGATTCCCTGCCGGAAGGGGGACGCACTCTCTGGCCTGAGGCCTTCCTGAGCGGCGCCGGGGCGGGCAGCGGCCAGGCGTGGGAGGGTTGCGACTCGCCCCGAATGTTTCTCGAGATCCCGGTTGCGGGAAGGTCGTGAGGGACAACTCATGCCGGGTCCGGAGAAATTCACTGACCGTCATGATGCAGGGCGTCAGCTTGCCGCGGCGCTCACGGGTTTCAAGGGCGCCGATACGGTCGTGCTGGCGTTGCCACGTGGCGGCGTGCCGGTCGGTTTCGAGGTGGCGGCGACACTCGGCGCACCGCTCGACGTGGCGCTGGTGCGCAAGATCAGCGCTCCGGGTTATCCGGAACTCGGAATCGGCGCCGTGGTGGATGGTTCCGAGCCGCACCTCGTTCTGAACGAGGGTGTGCTGGCCACGATCCACGTCGAGCCGGATTACATCGAAGCCGAGAAGAACCGTCAGCTCGAGGAAATCGAGCGCCGGCGCAAGCTCTACCGGGGCGAGCGTCCCGCTCTCGGGCTCAAGGGGCGCATTGTGCTTCTGGTCGACGATGGGATCGCCACCGGCGGCACGGTGAGGGCGGTCCTGAGGGCGTTGTCGGAAACAGGCGTCGCCCGCCTCGTCCTGGCCGTACCCGTGGCACCGCGCGCGGTTCTCGAGGAAATGCGGGGGGACACGGACGAGATCGTCTGCCTGTCGACGCCCGAGCCCTTTTACGCCGTCGGCAGCCACTACGATGATTTCACCCAGACGAGCGATCGCGAGGTAGTCGAGCTGCTGCGTCGGAGCGAAGGTCAAGAGGCCCGGTAGCGCCGGAGCCGACCGGACAAGCGGAACGGAATGCGGCGGAACGGAATGCGGGAGCCTGGCCGCCGCCCCGGCTCTCCATGCCCGGATGGAGCCCGAAGCGGGACGGCGGCGATGATGCAACGGGACGCGCCCGTCAGGTCGCCTGTTCCTCTGCCGCTGCCGCCCGTTTCCTGCGTTGAACGAGGCCCAGGATAACGATGAAGAACACCGGCACGAAGAAGATGGCGAGCACGGTTGCCGCGATCATGCCGCCGATCACGCCGGTGCCGATCGCGTTCTGGCTCGCCGCGGAGGGCCCGGTGGCGATCGCGAGCGGCACGACACCGAGGGTGAAGGCAAGCGACGTCATCAGGATCGGGCGGAAGCGCAGCTTCGCCGCCTCGACCGCCGCTTCGCGGAGGCTCCGTCCCTCTTCGAGCAGTTCCTTCGCGAACTCGACGATCAGGATCGCGTTCTTGGCCGAGAGTCCGATGATCGCGATCAGCCCTACCTTGAAATAGATGTCGTTCGGCATGTCGCGCAGCAGCACCGCGGCGATGCAGCCGATCACGCCCAGGGGCACCACCATCATCACCGAGATCGGGATCGACCAGCTCTCGTAGAGGGCGGCAAGCAGCAGGAACACGAACAGGATCGACATCCCGAAGAGCATCGGCGCCTGGTTGCCCGACGCGATCTCCTCGAGCGTCTGGCCGGTCCATTCGTAGCCGAAGCCTTCAGGGAGTTCGGCCGCGAGCCGCTCCATCTCGACGATGGCAGCACCCGTGGAATAGCCGGGTGCTGCCTCGCCGGCGATGCGGATCGAGGGATAGGCGTTGTAGCCGACGACCTGCGCCGGCCCGCGCAACCAGTCGATACTCGCGAAGGACGAGAAGGGCACCATTCCGCCCTGGCTGTTGCGCACGGTGAGGTCGAGGAGGCTCTCCGCCTGCATCCGGGCGCTCTCGTCGGCCTGGACCACCACCTGCTGCATCCGGCCCTGGTTCGGGAAGTCGTTGACGTAGAGCGAGCCGAGGCTCTGCGAGATCGTCGCGGAGATATCGGCGAAGGTGACGCCGAAGGTGTTCGCCTTCTCGCGGTCGATATGGAGCATGACCTGTGCCGCCTCGGGCAGACCCTCGATGCGCAGGCCGGTGACGACCGAACCTTCGGATGCGGTGGCCATGAGCTGCTGGGCAGCGGCCTGCAGCGCCTGCTGCCCGTGGCCGGTCCGGTCCTGAAGGCGGAAGGTGAATCCGGTCGCGGTGCCGAAGCCCGAGATGGCGGGCGGCGACAGGGCGAAGAGCTGGCCGTCCTGGAAGCCGAAGAACTGGCCGTTCGCGTCGGCGGCGATCTCCTGGGCCGAGCGGTCGCGCTCGGACCAATCAGTGAAGGTGGTGAACATCAGCCCTGCATTCGCGCCGGCACCGGAGAAGGAGAAGCCCTCGATGCTGGTGACGTCGGCGACCTCGGGCATCTCGGCATAGATGGCTTCGGCCGCCTTGATCACCTCGATCGTGCGGTTCGCGGAGGCCGCGGCCGGGGTCTGGACATCGGTGATGATGAAGCCCTGGTCCTCGTTCGGCAGGAACGATGTCGGCAGCGACATGAACCCGAAGGCGACCGCGCCACAGATGACGAGGTAGACGGCGAGCACCGGCAGCGGCCGGCGGACGAGGCTCCGGACACCATTCTCATAGGCCTGCGTCGTCCGGCCGAAACCGCGGTTGAACCAGCCGAAGAAGCCCTTCTTCTCGTGGTGTCCTTGCGGGATCGGCTTCAGGAAGGTGGCGCAGAGCGCCGGTGTCAGCGACAGCGCGAGGAAGGCCGAGAACAGGATCGAGACCGCCATCGTCAGCGCGAACTGGCGGTAGATGACGCCGGTCGAGCCGGGGAAGAAGGCCATCGGGATGAACACGGCCGAAAGCACGAGCGTGATGCCGATGATCGCGCTGGTGATCTGGCCCATCGCCTTCTGCGTCGCCTCGCGCGGGGGCAAACCCTCGGTCGCCATGATACGCTCGACATTCTCGATGACGACGATCGCGTCATCGACGAGGATGCCGATGGAGAGCACCATCGCGAACATGGTGAGCACGTTGATCGAGAATCCCGCGACGTACATCACCGCGAGCGTGCCGAGGAGCGCGATTGGCACGACGATGGTCGGGATGATCGTGTAACGGAAGTTCTGCAGGAACAGGAACATCACAAGGAAGACGAGCGCCACTGCCTCGATGAGCGTGTGCACCACCTTCTCGATCGACGCCGCGACGAAGGGCGAGGTATCGTAGGGGATCTCATAGGCGACGCCCTCGGGGAAGAACACGGCGAGCTCCTCCATCTTGTCGCGAATGGCCTCGGAGGTCGCGAGCGCGTTGCCGGTGGTCGAGAGCTGGACACCGACCCCGACCGCAGGCTGGCCGTTCAGCCGCGAGCCGAAGTTGTAGTTCTCGCTGCCGGGCTCGATCCGTGCCACGTCGCGCAGGAGCACCGTGGAGCCGTCCTCGTTGGCCCTGAGAACGATCTGGCCGAAAGCCTCCTCGTCCGAAAGCTGCCCCTCCACCAGCACGGTCGCGGTGAGTTGCTGGTCGATCGGATTTGGCGAAGCCCCCACCGCCCCCGCGGCCACCTGTGCGTTCTGGGCCCGGACCGCAGCCACGACGTCGTTCGAGGAGAGGTTGAGACCGGTCAGCTTGTCAGGATCGAGCCAGATGCGCATCGCGCGCTCCGCCGCGAAGATCTGGGCCTTGCCGACGCCGTCGATGCGGCGGATCTCGCCGACGACGTTGCGGCTGAGGTAGTCGCCAAGCTCGGTGACGCCGGTGCGGCCGTCGGTCGAGATGAGCGAGATGAGAAGGAGGAAGCCCGCGCCGGCCTCGCTGACCTCGATCCCCTGGTTGACGACGGAGGCGGGAAGCCGGGGCTCCACCCGCGCCACCGCGTTCTGCACATCGACCTGGGCCAGGCCGACATCGGTGCCGGGGGCGAAGGTCGCGGTGATCTGGATCAGGCCGGCGGTGTCCGAGGTCGATTCGAAATAGGCGATGCCGTCGATCCCGTTCAGCTCCTCCTCGATCGGCTGGGCGACGGACTGGTACATCTCTTCCGGCGTCGCACCGGTGTAGAAGGTCATGATCTGGATCTGCGGCGGCGCGACCTGCGGATATTGCGAGATCGGGAGCCCCGGCAGGGCAAGGAGGCCGGCGATGCAGATGAAGATCGCCACCACCCATGCGAACACGGGCCGGCGAATGAAGAACTGGGGCATGGGGTGTTTCCTCAGCGGGCCGGCGGGGCCGGGTCGAGACCGGCCTGCGCCTGGCGCCACGGTTCGGGCGCCACCCTGGCATCGGGGAAGAGTTTCTGCGTGCCGGCGACGACGACCTGCTCGCCGGGGGCAAGCCCGTCCTCGACGATCCAGCGATTGCCGAAGCTCTGGCCGAGGCGGATGGTGCGCAGTTCCACCGTGTTGTCCTCACGCACGACATAGACCTGCGGGTTGCCCTGCGCGTCGCGGAGCACCGACATCTGCGGGATGGCGAGCGCATCGTCGCGCACGGCCTGCTCGATCCGCACCCGCACGTAGAGACCGGGCAGAAGCTCGCCGTTCGGGTTCGGGAATTCGCCGCGGAGCGTGACCTGGCCGGTGGTGGAATCGACGGTCGCCTCGGAGAAGAGCAGGCGGCCGGAATGCTGGTAGACCTCGCCATCGTCGAAGAAGAGCTGGACGCTCGCCTCGTTCGGTGCGGTGGCGATGAGTTCGCCGGTGGCCATCGCCTTGCGCAGCCGGCGCAACTCGGCCGAGGACTGGGTGAAGTCGGCATAGACGGGGTCGAACTGCTGGATCCGCGCCATCATGTCGGTCTGTGCGGTGACGAGCGCCCCTTCGGTCACCAGCGCCCGGCCGATGGTGCCGGAGATCGGCGCCTTGACCTCGGTATAGTCGAGGTTGAGCTGCGCCTCCGCGAGATTTGCCTCCGCGATCGCGACATCGGCTTCCGCGACGGCGGTGGCGGTGATCGCGCTCTCGAGCTGGATCTCCGCGGAAACGTCGCGTTCGCGCAGCCGCTGCTGGCGCGCGAGCTTGTTCTCGGCATCGCGCAGCGCCGCCCTTGCGCGGACGAGCGTCGCCTCGGCGCTCGCCACCCGCACCCGGAACTGGGCCGGATCGATCCGGTAGAGCACGTCGCCTTCCTCGACGACGCTTCCCTGTTTGAAGACCCGCTCGATGACGATGCCCGAGACGCGGGGACGCACCTCCGCCGTCCGGGTCGCGGCGATCCGGCCGGGCAGATCGCTGATCACCGGCAGCGGCTCCGGCGTCAGGGTCACGATGCTGACCGGAGTCGGCGGCAGTGCCGGCTGCTCCTGGGCGATGGCGGGCGGGATCGCTGCGACGAGAGTGGCTGCCAGGGCAAGGATCGTACGGCGAAGCGTGACGTTCATGTGGTTCTTTCCAGTTCCGATTCGTCGATCGCTGGCGCGAGGTCGGTTTCTGCAAGGACGGCGATATCACGAAGAAGGGCCTGCCGCTCCCCGGATGTGAAATGATGGAAGCCGTTGTATTCGAGGGCCTGAAGCCCGGCGAGGGCCAGAAACGCAACCATCGCGCTGCGCGGCAGCTCCGCCTGCTCGCGGATCCGGGAAAAGTCTTCGGCGAAGGCTGCCCGGACCAGGGCACCGCATGCCTCGCTTTCGGCGAGTGAGGCGCTGAGGACCAGCGCGCAGGAACGTTTCTGCTCGGAAGGAACCTCGGAGGCGCGGTCGAGAAGGGCGGCCAGCCATGCATCGGGCCTGTCGGCCCGGTGCTCCGCCCGGTCGACGAGGGCCGCCCGCCGCGCGTCGACCCAGCGTTCGACATAAGCGGCGAGCAGGGCGCTTCGGTTGCCGAAGTCATAAAGGACGCCCGCCTTGCTGATTCCCGCTTCGCGGGCGATGGCTCCGACGCTGAGCGCACAGGCGCCGTCACGACGAATGACCGTTTCAATGGCCGTCATGATGACATTCCGGTCGATTGTCTGCTTGCGGCCCATGATCCATACTGCGCTGCGTCATTTCAATCCGAACGGTCGTAAGGGAATACCGGAAGCACTGCAAGCAGAACCGGCGGACAGGACGGGCCCTGCAATTTCGGAACGTCCTGCACAACGCGTCCGGCCGGCTTGTCGTGCGGGGCAGCCGGCAAGTCAGACAGCGGTCGATCGCGCCAGATCCACGAAACCGGACAGGTAGTCGGGTCGATCCGCGTCGCTGCGCAGGCCCAGATGGATGCTCTTGGCAATGCCCTCACCGATCCGCAGCGCCCGCACGCCTGAAACGCCGCGCAAGAGCCAGTCGGGCATGGCGCTGACCGCGCGGCCCGAGGCGACCAGCCGCAGCATCAGATCCGTCGTCTCGCCCGTGCGGTGCCGCCGGGGCAACACGCCCGCCGGCACCAGGAACCGGGTGTAGATGTCGAGCCTTTCGCGCGCGACCGGGTAGGTGACCAGCACTTCGCCCGTCAGGTCCGACGGCGCGACCCGCTCCTGCCCGGCCAGAGCGTGGTCGGCAGCAACGGCCAGCACCAGTTCGTAATCGAACACCGGGACATATTCGAGCCCGGGCCGGTCGATCGGATCGGGCGTGACCAGCACGTCGATCTCGTGACCGATGAGCGCGGCGAGCCCGCCGAACTGGAACGCGGTGGTCACGTCCAGATCGACATCGGGCCACTGCGCCAGATAGGGTTCGACGACCTGCATCAGCCATTGCTGGCAGGGATGGCATTCCATCCCCACCCGCAGGGCGCCGCGGCGCCCGTTCGCAAACTCGCCCAGAACGGTTTCGGCGTGGTCGAGTTGCGGCAGAACCCGGCCGGCCACGCCCAGAAGATACCGCCCCGCCAGCGTGAGACGGATACCCCGCCCCTCACGCTCCCACAGGGTCACGCCGTGGCGCTCCTCGAAGCGGCGGATGGCATGGCTGAGCGCAGATTGCGTCAGGCAGAGCTTGTCGGCAGCCAGGGTCAGGCTGCCCGTGCGGTCGATCTCCCGAAGGATGGCGAGGGGTTGGACGTCGATCACGTTGCATGACTTCCTGTCATCGGTGGTTGAGATAATCCCATTTCCCGTCATGCGCAATTCGTGAGTAGTGAGGCGGGAAGATCAGGATCGGAGGACGACATGGTGAAACCGGCAAGCCTGGGCTTTCCGCGCATCGGCGAAAAGCGTGAGTTGAAGAAGGCCCTTGAGGCCTACTGGAAAGGCGAGATCGAAGCGGAGGCTCTGGAGGCGATCGGCGCCGGGCTGCGTGCGAGGAACTGGGCGCTGCAACGGGATGCGGGGATCGTGCGGATCCCGTCGAACGATTTCTCCTTCTACGATCAGGTCCTCGACACCACGCTGATGCTCGGCGCGCTCCCCGAGCGTTTTGCCGGACTGGAAGGGTTCGATGCCTGTTTCGCCATGGCGCGCGGCACCGATGCGGCGCCGGCGATGGAGATGACCAAGTGGTTTGACACCAATTACCACTATATCGTGCCGGAACTGACCGCCGGGATGGGCTTTTCGCTGGTCGGCACGACGCCGGTCGACCACTTCCTGGAGGCAAGGGCGCAAGGCATCCACACACGGCCCGTCCTGATCGGCCCGGTGACATGGCTGGCGCTTGGCAAGGCGAAGACCGAAGGGCTGGAGCCGCTCTCGCTTCTGCCGCGTCTCCTGCCGGTCTATGCCGAACTCCTGCGCCGGCTGGCCGAGGCGGGCGCCGACTGGGTGCAGATCGACGAGCCGATCCTCGTGCGCGACCTGAGCCAGGGTGAGGTAGAGGCGCTGCATGCCGCCTATGACGCGCTGGCGGATGCCGGGCCGAACCTGATGCTTGCGACCTATTTCGGTGCGCTCGGGGACAATCTGGAGCTTGCTGCTGCCCTTCCGGTACAAGGATTGCATGTCGATCTGGCGCGCGCGCCCGATCAACTCGATGCGG
>CAYMOD010000038.1:0-6652 GCA_964391945.1 uncultured Rhodobacterales bacterium
GCTGCCCGGATCGTCCGCTGCTCGATCCGCTTCTCGTGCTCGCCCTGGATCAGGCGGTGGACGTAGATGCCGGGCAGGTGGATGCCGTCGGGATCGAGCGAGCCACGCGGCACGATCTCCTCGACCTCGGCGATGCAGATCTTGCCGCACATTCCCGCCGGCGGGTTGAAGTTGCGCGCGGTCTTGCGGAAGACGAGGTTGCCGGTGTCGTCGGCCTTCCATGCCTTGATGATCGCGATGTCGGCGATGATGGCGCGTTCGAGGATGTAGGTCTCGCCGTCGAACTCCTTGTGCTCCTTGCCCTCGGCGATCACCGTGCCGACGCCGGTCTTGGTGTAGAAACCCGGGATGCCGCAGCCGCCGGCGCGCATCCGCTCGGCGAGGGTGCCCTGCGGATTGAACTCAAGCTCGAGTTCGCCGGCAAGGTACTGGCGCATGAATTCCGCGTTCTCGCCGACATAGGAGGAGACCATCTTCCGGATCTGGCGGGTCTGGAGCAGGATGCCGAGGCCGAAATTGTCGACGCCGGCGTTGTTCGAGGCGACCGTGAGGTCTTTGGTGCCGGCGTCGCGGATCGCGGCGATCAGGTTCTCCGGGATGCCGCAGAGGCCGAAACCCCCGGCCGCGATGGTCATGCCGTCGAACAGGAGGCCGTCCAAGGCTTCCGCCGCGCTCGGATAGATCTTCTTCACGATTGCTCGCTCCCCGTCAGTTCACCCTATCTGCATCGGAAGAGGGAGAGCGAGTCAAGTGCAGTGCGGCAAAGAACCGGGCAGGGAGGACACCATGACCATCTGGCATTGCAATGTCGCGGTGAGCCTCGACGGGAAGCTTGCCCGGCCAGACGGAGCGGTGGACGACTGGCTGGCGGATGACTATTCGCCCGAGAATGCCGGGTTCGAGAGCTTCCTCGCCGGCGTGGATGCGATCCTCATGGGGCGTGACACTTATGACGCGATCGCGGGGAGGGGAGAATGGCCGCATCCGGGGAAACCGGTGGTGGTGATGACGCACCGGCCGCTCGACAACGCCCCCACCGGTGTCGAGACGCGCAGCGGTGAACTCGGTACCGTGGTCGCGGAACTCGAGGCCAGAGGCTACGGCCGGGTCTGGATCGAGGGCGGGGGCAGGCTGGTGCGCGACATGCTCGCGCTCGGCAGGCTCGACGTGCTCGAGATGGCGGTGATCCCGGTCGTGCTCGGGGAAGGGATACCGCTCTTTCCGGAGAATACGCCCGAGACCTGGTTCGATCTCGAAAGCGTGCGGCCGTGGATCAGGGGCGCGGTCTGGGTGGTCTACCGGCGGCGGGGCACATAGTGCAGCGCTGGGTCGGGCGATTGGTCCCGTGCGATATTTCTGGCGACGTCAAACCCGGAACTCATGTGCCGCGATGCTTGTGCGGCAGCGGGCGGTGCCTCGGCGGAAGCCCGTTCCGGGGCCGGGTCCTCGCGCTCGTTCCTGCCTCCGGACGCAACGAGCAGGCGGCGCCAGTGGCGAGGGCATGCGGTCGGAGTGGATGGCGGTCCGGCATTCCCGCCTTCAGGAAGCGGCGAGAACCGCGTCGATCTCCTGGCGCAGGGCCGAGACTTCTTTCGCGGCGATCGAGCGGCGCGCGATCTCCGGCGCGGTATGGCCGTTCAGAACCGCCTGCGAGAAGGCCACGCGGTTGCCGAGGCAGTTGTCGAGGAGAAGCTCCGTGCGGGGGCCGAGAGTCTTCAGGACTTCCTGAATGGAGGTGATGCGCGGCGGGAGGCGGTTGAGAAGGATACGCAGCGGCGTGCGCTGGCGCTCGGCCGCCTCGCAGACGCTCTGGATCGCCCAGATATCGAGGACGGAGGGCTGGCAGGGCGCGATCACGAGCGTGCTCTCGCGCAGCGCCGCGTCGAGGAGTGTGGAGGCGGCGCCGGGACTGTCGACGAGGACGAGGTCATGCGTGCGTGCCGCCGCCCGCAGGTCGGAAGTGGCGCGGTAGTCCCGCGACTCGATCAGCCCGAGTTCCGGATCGGCGCGGAAACCCGCCCAGCGGGTGAGCGATTTCTGCGGGTCGAGATCGACAAGGGCGATGCGCCTGCCCTCCGCTGCCCAGGCGACGGCGAGATGGGCAAGCACTGTGGTCTTGCCGGCGCCGCCCTTCTGCTGGGCGAAGGTGATGATCTGGCCCATCTGGTCCGCTCCCTGCGGTTGCGCGCAATATATTGAATCATATTGAGTCGTTTGCGCAAGGAAAGTGTTTTGCTGTCGTGGAGCGTATCGCACTGCCATTTCCCGCGCTTGTTCTCAGCGCAATTCGGGGTGATCCGGGCGGTCGTGTGCCTTTAAGCGCCCGGGGATCGCGCCTATCCTCTTCCGGAGAAGCAATGGTGGGGAGAGCGCAACGGTGGAGATGCCGGTTGCGGACGCGCGGATCATCGAACGCAAGGCGGAGATCGTTCGGCGGCTGTCGGCGGCCCTCCCCGGCGAGGCGGTGATCGACGATCCGGCCGAGCTTCGCGCCTATGAATGCGACGCGCTGACCGCCTATGCCTGCCCGCCGCTCGCGGTGGTGCTGCCGCGCTCGACGGCGGAGGTGGCGGCCGTCATGCGCATCTGCCACGAGGAAAGCGTGCCGGTGGTGCCGCGCGGCGCGGGGACGAGCCTTGCCGGTGGCTCGCTCCCCACCGCCGACAGCGTGGTGATCGGCGTCGCGCGCCTCACCGAAGTGCTCGAGATCGACACCGCCAACCGTTTCATCCGCGTGCAGGCGGGGCGGACCAACCTTGCGGTCACTGGTGCGGTCGAGGCCGAGGGCTGGTTCTACGCACCCGACCCGTCCTCGCAGCTCGCCTGCGCGATCGCCGGCAATATCGCCATGAATTCCGGGGGCGCGCATTGCCTGAAATACGGGGTGACGACCAACAACCTGCTCGGGGTCACCATGGTGCTGGTGGACGGGACGGTGGTCGAGATCGGCGGGCCGCATCTCGACGCGGCCGGCTACGACCTTCTCGGCGTCGTCTGCGGCTCGGAGGGGCAACTCGGGGTGGTGACGGAGGCATGGCTGCGGATCCTCCCCAAACCCGAGGGGGCGCGGCCGATCCTGATGGGCTTTTCCTCGAACGAGGTCGCGGGCGCCTGTGTGGCCGACATCATCCGGGAGGGGCTGCTGCCGGTCGCGATCGAATTCATGGACCGGCCCTGTATCGAGGCCTGCGAGGCCTTCGCGAAGGCGGGCTACCCCGATGTCGAGGCGCTGCTGATCATCGAGGTCGAGGGCTCCGAGGCCGAGATTGCCGAGCAGATGGCGAAGATCAAGGCGATCGCGGAGCGGCATGAGCCCGACGCGTTGCGCGAGAGTGGCTCGGCGGAGGAATCAGCGCTGATCTGGAAGGGCCGCAAGGCCGCCTTCGGGGCGATGGGGCAGATCGCCGATTACATCTGTCTCGATGGCACCATCCCGGTGAGCGAGCTGCCCTTCGTGCTGCGGCGGATCGGGGAGCTTGCGGAGGATTACGGGCTTCGGGTCGCGAACGTCTTCCATGCCGGTGATGGCAACATGCACCCGCTGATCCTCTACAATGCCAATGAGGGCGAGATCACCAGGGCCGAGGATCTCGGCGCGGACATCCTTCGGCTCTGCGTTGAAGTGGGCGGGTGTCTCACCGGCGAGCATGGCGTCGGCGTCGAGAAACGCGACCTGATGACGGTGCAGTTCACGCCCGCAGATCTCGAGGCACAGATGCGGGTGAAGGATGTGTTCGATCCGCGCTGGCTCCTGAACCCGGCCAAGGTCTTCCCGCTCGAGGCGAGCGCCGGCCGGCGGGCGGCGGTGTGAGCGCGCTCGGCGAGCCGCGTCCCGAGACCGGGCGCGAGCAGGCGCCGGCCGGGGCGGGCGAAGCGCAGATCGGGGCGGGCGAGACGCAGACCAACGCCCATCGACCGGAGAGCGAGGCGGACCTCGCCGCGGCGATCCGCCATGCCGGTCGCGACGGCCGGTCGCTCCGGGTGATCGGTGGCGGCACCCGGAGCCTTGGTCATCCGGCGGCGGGCGATCCGCTCCGGACCGACGGGCTCTCGGGCATCCGCCTCCACGAGCCCGGCGCCCTGACGCTGGTGGCGGGCGCGGGAACGCCGCTTGGCGAGGTCGAGGCCGCGCTGGCGGCGGAAGGCCAGCGGTTGCCGTTCGAGCCCTGGGACGGGCGCGCGCTCTATGGCACTGGAGGCACGCCCACGATCGGCGGCGCAGTGGCGGTGAACGCCTCCGGCCCGCGGCGGCTCGCGGCGGGCGCCTGCCGTGACAGTCTCATCGGCGTGCGGCTCGTGGACGGCACCGGCATGGTGATCAAGTCGGGCGGAAGGGTGATGAAGAACGTCACCGGCCTCGACCTCGCCCGGCTCATCTGCGGCAGCCACGGCACGCTCGGCGTGCTGACCGAGGTCGCGTTCAAGGTCCTGCCGGTGCCGGAGACGACGGTGACGCTGGTCTTCGACGGCCTCACGGAAACACAGGCGCTCGCGGCGATGACGCTTGCTCTCGGCACGCCCTTCGAGGTGACGGGGGCCGCGCATGTGCCGAAGGGCATGGGCGACGGACCGGTGACGCTTCTGCGTATCGAGGGCTTCCCGGCGCAGGTCGAATACCGCGCCGGCAGGCTCCGGGCGGCGCTCGCAGGCTGGGGCACGCCGCGCCTCGTCGAGGGCGAGGGTGACTGGCCCGCGATCCGCGACCTCCGCGCCTTTGCCGGGCGCGGAGGCGATGTCTGGCGCTTCTCGGTGAAGCCCTCGGACGGGCCGGCGCTCGCTGCAGCACTGCGACAGATCGCGCCCGGGGCGGAGGTGATCTATGACCGGGCGGGCGGCCTCGTCTCGGCGCTGGTGCCCGAGCACACCTACGGCCGCGAGGCGCTGAAGGGCATGGGTGGCCACGCGACCCTGATGCGCGCCGGGGCGGAAGTGAAGGCGCGGATGGGGGTGTTTCATCCGCAGCCCGCTCCCCTCGGCCGGATCGAGGCGGGGCTCCGGGCGCGGTTCGATCCCAAGGGCGTCCTCAACCCGGGGCGGATGGGCGAGAGCGCCGTCGCCCGCATCGGGGAGGCGATCTAGATGCAGACGAACTTCACCGCCGAGCAGCTCCGCGACCCGCGCATCGCGCGGTCGAACGAGGTGCTGCGCGCCTGCGTCCATTGCGGCTTCTGCACGGCGACCTGCCCGACCTACCAGGTGCTCGGCGACGAGCTCGACTCCCCGCGCGGGCGCATCTACCTGATGAAGGACATGCTCGAGAAGGGGCGCCCGGCCGACGCGAAGACGGTGAAGCACATCGACCGCTGCCTCTCCTGCCTCGCCTGCATGACGACCTGCCCCTCCGGTGTGCATTACATGCATCTCGTCGATCACGCGCGCGAATACATCGAGGAGACTTACAAGCGCCCGCTCCCGGAGCGGATGCTACGCGGTCTCCTTGCCGCGGTTCTGCCCTATCCCGGCCGGTTCCGCCTCGCGCTCAGGAGCGCGCAGATGGCGAGGCCCTTCGCCGGGCTGATGCCGGGCCGGCTCAAGGACATGATCGCGATGGCGCCGCCGAAACTGCCGGCAAAGAGCCCGTTCGACGCGCCCCGGGTCTTCCCGGCCGAGGGCGAGCGGCGAATGCGGGTGGCGCTGCTCACCGGCTGCGCGCAGCAGGTGCTCAACACCGACATCAACGCGGCGACGATCCGCCTCCTCACCCGCCACGGGTGCGAGGTCGTGGTGGCGAAGGGCGCGGGCTGCTGCGGCGCGCTCACCCACCACATGGGCAAGACTGCTTCCAGCCACGGTTTCGCAGCGCGCAACATCGTCGCCTGGATGCGCGAGAAGCGCGGCGAGGGCCTCGACGCGGTGGTGATCAACACGAGCGGCTGCGGCACGACGGTCAAGAATTACGGCCATGTCTTCCGCACCGAGGCCCTCGCCGAGGACGCGGCGACGGTTGCGCGGATGACGAAGGACCTCTCCGAGATCATGGCCGAACTCGGGTTGAACCTGCCGGCCGCAGGTGAAGTGCCTGCGCCGGTCGCCCCCGCCGAAAGCGCGGCACCGGTCGATCCGTCACTCGCGGTTGCCGGCGACTGGGCCGACCGTCCGCAGGACGCGAAGGCGCAAGGCTACGACGCGGTCCGCACGGAAGCTGCGGATCCGGCACGCGAGGCGGGTGAAGAGGCGGTGCGGGAGCCCCTCGCCGCGCCTCTCGATCCCGCTCGCACGGATGCGGATGCGGCGCCACCCGAGGCCGCGCGAGCGCCGAAAGGGATGCGGGTCGCCTACCACGCCGCCTGCTCCCTCCAGCACGGGCAGGGGATCACCACCCATCCGAAGGTGCTGCTCGCGGCCGCGGGGTTCGAGGTCGTCGAACCCGCGGACCCGCACCTCTGCTGCGGTTCGGCCGGGACCTACAATCTGCTGCAGCCCGAGATCGCGGGGAAGCTCAAGGCGCGCAAGGTACGCACGCTGGAGGCGACACGGCCCGAAGTGATCGCCGCCGGCAACATCGGCTGCATGATGCAGATCGGCGCCGGCACCGGCGTCCCGGTCGTCCACACCGCGGAACTCCTCGACTGGGCGACCGGCGGGCCGGTGCCGGCGGCGCTGCGCGAGGCATGATCCGGGCGATGCGCGCGGCGGTGAGGCGCATCGCCGC
>CAYMOD010000038.1:6752-11648 GCA_964391945.1 uncultured Rhodobacterales bacterium
CGCGGCACTCGTTCTCGGGGCGTCGCCGCTCGCCGCGCAAGCCCCGATCACCGATGCCGCGCGGCTGCCGGATACGGCGGAGGCGATTGCCTTCCGCGGCGTCGGCCGGGTCACGGTGGCCGGACGCGGCTTCTGCACCGGCTCGCTGATCTCGCACCGGCTCGTGCTGACCGCCGCCCACTGCCTCTACGATGCGCGCAGCCTGCGGCCGCTGCCGCTTGCGATCATGCGTTTCGTGCCGGGCTCGGTCGGGGGGTTGCGGCAGGAGGCGCTGCGGATCATCCGCGCCACCTCCGTTCCCTCCTTCAGTTTCGACGGGCACCCCGGACCCGAGGCAGTCGCCGCCGACCTCGCGCTCCTCGAACTCGCGCGGCCGGTCGATGTCCTGCCGCTGATGGCGCGGGGGCGGGTCCTGCGCAAGGAGGAGAAGCTTCTCGCCGTCGCTTACGGACGCGGACGGATCACCATGCCGGGCCTCCATGAGGAATGCGCGATCCGGGGGCGTTTCCTCCGCGTGCTCGTGCTCGACTGCCGACTCGACCTCGGCGGCTCCGGCGCCCCGATCCTCGCCGGCCAGGGAGCGGCGCGGCGCATCGTCGGCATTGTCTCGGCGAGCGGGCGTGACCCGGGCGGGGCCGATCTCACCTTCGCCGTCGAGCCCGGTCCACGCCTGCCCGGGTTGCGCGCCGCCCTTGCCGCAACCGCCAGGGAGACCCCGGCCCACCCCTGACCTCTTGAAATCCCCGAAATAAACCCCATGTCCGGCTCAGTCCGGTGCCGCTTGTGGGCCGGGCGACAATCCCGCGCCGGGACTGTCAAAATCGAAGACCCGGCGCCTGTATCGCTTCTATGGAGGATGCAACCATGCGTCATTTTGACTTTTCACCCCTCTACCGCTCGTCGGTGGGTTTTGATCGTCTCGCCAATATTCTCGACCAGGTGATGACGGCGGATCCGGGGCAGAACGCCTATCCCCCCTACAACATCGAGAAGACCGGCGATAACGCCTACTGCATCACCATTGCGGTGGCCGGGTTTACCGATGACGAGCTTTCGATCGAGACCCGTGAGGGGGCTCTCGTCGTTTCGGGGCGCAAGGCCGAGCAGGATGAGAAACGCTCGTTCCTGCATCGCGGCATCGCCACCCGCGCCTTCGAGCGTCGCTTCCAGCTCGCTGACCACGTCCAGGTGAAGGGGGCCGTGACGGAGAACGGGCTTCTCCACATCGACCTCGTCCGCGAGGTGCCGGAGGCGCTGAAGCCCCGCCGGATCGCGATCGCCCGCAAGGGACCGGATGTGATCGAGGGCACCGCCGGAGAAGAGAAGGCGGCCTGATCGCCTCTCTGAAGTAACGGCGTCGAGCGCCGTTCGGAAGCCCGTCGACCGGAGTGGTCGGCGGGCTCTCTTCATGCCAGGAGTCGTCCGCAGCCGCTGCCGACCCGAGGTGAGGGCTTCGGGGGGCTCCCCGCGCGCAATCGTCATCTTGCAACGTCATCTTCATGTGCGCTGCGGAGCGTTTGCAGGGAGTGCCGCGCCAGAGAGCCCTCCACGCCTTCCCGCTCGGTGACGGCCTCTCGAACAATCTCTATCCGGCCTCAGGCTACGTCACGGCGGCGCTGGCACTAGGGGTCCCGGAGGAGCCGTGGGCGTGCTTTTCCTGTCGCTCTTCGGCATCTGGCTGGTGATCGATACCGCCTTCATGATCTTCGCGGAGATGGTGCAGTGGGTCGGCTGGCCATTGAACTGCCCAAGCCGGAAGGTTCTTTCCCCTTGGGAAGGATCTTCCGCGATTCCGGAGGCCGTGCTAGCCTTCGCGGAAAAGAACACGATGGGAGCATGGCGGGGATGTGGAGGGGAACGCTGAGGCCACGGTCGAGCCCATGATCGGTCTTCTCGAAGGGCTGTTCTCGTCGCTCGACCAGGGCTTCTGTCTTTGCGAGGTGATCGCCGACAGCGACGGCCGTCCCGTGGACTACCGCTTTCTCGCCCTGAACCGGCGTTTCGCGGCGTTGACGGGGCTTGCGGACGCGACGGGCAGGACCGCCCGCGAGGTCGATCCCGGCATCGATCCGCTCTGGATCGAAACCTGCGGCCGCGTCGGCTTCGGACGGGAGCCGGTGCGTTTCCAGCACCCGCTCTCGTCGCAGGGCCGCTGGTTCGACATCGCTGCCGCCCCCTACGGCAAGCATGGGCAATTCGTCGCCGTCTTCCATGACATCACCGAGGCGAAGCGTCTGGAGGAGGGCAGAATGGAGGCCCTCGCCCGCGCCGAGGCGCTGCTCCAGGAGCTCAATCACCGGGTGATGAACAGCCTCGGCATGATCGTCTCGATCATCGGCCTCGAGAGCCGCGCGCGCGAGGAAGGCGAGGGCCGCCGTGCGCTCGAGCGGATCGCCGACCGCGTCCATGCCGTCGCCGACCTCTACCGGACGCTCGGCCTTGCCGGGTTGGAAGCCGATGTGCGCGCTGACGAGTATCTTGGCCGGGTGGTGAACCGACTTGCGGCGTCGGTCTCCGAGAACGTGCGGACGGAGACCGTGATCGCGCCGATCTACCTGCCGACGCGTGTGGCGGCCCCCTTGGGACTGATCGTGACCGAGCTCGTCACCAACTGCCTCAAACATGCTTTCCCGTCGGGGGCAGGCGGCACGGTACAGGTGAGCGTCGCGCAGGAGGGTGCCCGGGTGCGGCTGACGGTGGCCGATGACGGTGAAGGGGGTTCTCTCGATCGGCCGGGCGGCATCGGTCGTAATCTCGTTGCCGCCTTCGCCCAGCAGATCGAGGGCGAGATCACGGTCGCCAGAACCCGCCCCGGCACCGCCGTCACCCTTGATTTTCCCCTGCCTGATGCGCCAGAGACAAAGCAGGGCCAGACATGAAGCCTCGCTGAAGCCGCATGCAGCGGTGCGGGCGGATCGTGGTCGGGCGCGAGCGAACTCCGCTCAGCCGCCGAGGAAGCCCAGCAGCCGCCGCTCGTTCGCCCGGAGCGCGTGCGGGCCCCGCACCCTGATCGCGGCAAGCCGCGCGACCCGCTCGGGTGGCTTCAGGCTCGCAAGCTCCAGCACGCGCGGATGGATGTAGGCGCTGCGGCAGATCGCCGGCGTGTTGGCGAGTTCCGCCGCCGCTGCGTGGGTGAGGTCGCGGATGGTGAGCTGCCCCTCGCCAGCCGTCCACGCCGTCGTGAAGGCGGTGAGTGTGCCTGCCCAGGTGCGGAAGGTCTTGCCGGTGGCGCCCTCAACGCCGGTCGCCTCCGCGATATAGGCGTTGACGTGGTGCGAGCAGACGGGATGCACCTCGCCTGCGTCATCGATCCAGGTGAAGAGGTTGCGCCCCGGCAGGTCGTGAACCTCCTGCAGGATGCGGTGGAGTCGCCGGTCGCGGAGCGTCATCGACACCTTCCTGCCGCCCTTCGCCCGATAGCGCAGGCGCACGATACCGCCTTCGAGGCTCAGGTGCCGGTGCAGGAGCGTTGTCGCTCCGAACGTGCCGTTCCTGGCGGCATAGGCAGTGTTGCCTACCCGCATATGCGTGTGATCGAGGAGCATCGTCAGCGCCGCCAGCGAGAAGGCGAGGTCGCCCGCTTCATGCCCGAGATCGCGCTCGACCCGTTGCCGCAGGCGGGGCAGGGCCGCTCCGAACGCGGCGAGCTGGTCGTATTTCACCTGGGTGCGCCAGGCCTGCCAGTCGGGATGGTAGCGGTACTGCTTGCGCCCGCTATCGTCGAACCCGGTCGCCTGCAGATGGCCGTTCGCGAGCGGGCAGATCCAGACGTCGCGGTAGGCGGGGGGCACCGCGAGGCGCCGGCAGCGTTCGCGCTCGGCCGGATCGCTCAGGATGCGCCCCTCGGGGTCGAGATAGGTGAATCCCTTGCCGCGCCGCCGCCTCCTGATGCCGGGCATGGCATCAGTGACATAGACGAGGCCCTCGGGCATCGCCTCCTTCGGCGTCTCGCTGAAATCCCTCGGCACGATGCGCGATCCCGTGCGACCTTCCTCCGGCGGGAGACAACTTCCTCCGCCCGCCGGCAGTTCCGGAAAAGCCGCGCGCGCCTCAGCCCCGGGCTACGCGCCGCCGCCGCCGCGGGCGACCGGGAGCTGCGCCCGCCGCCTCCTCCCGGCGTTGCGGCGCGGCCTTGCGCGTCTGCTGCGGCTTCGGCCCGCGGCCCCGCGCCGGCGGCTGAGGCGCGACCGATGCCGGCGCCTCCGTCGGCACGTCCGGGAGATTCGCCGGCAGCGGCAGAACCGGCACGGTCTGGCGCGTCACCTTCTCGATATCCCGCAGATAAGGCCGCTCGTCAGGTGCGACGAAGGAGAACGCGACACCGTCGGCGCCGGCCCGCGCCGTCCGGCCGATCCGGTGCACGTAATGCTCCGGCACGTTCGGCACCTCGTAATTGATGATGTGGCTGACGCCGGGCACGTCGATCCCGCGCGCGGCAATATCGGTGGCAACCAGCACCCGGCATGCGCCCGACCGGAACGCCGCGAGCGCCCGCTCGCGCTGCGGCTGGCTCTTGTTGCCGTGGATCGCCACCGCGTTGATGCCCGAGGCGACGAGCTTCCGCACCACCTTGTCGGCACCATGCTTGGTGCGGGTGAAGACGAGCGCCCGCTCGAGATCGGGCATCGAGAGCGCATGCGCGAGCAGCGCCGGCTTCTGCCCCTGGGCGACATGATAGGCGTGCTGCTCGACCCGCTCGGCGGTCGTTGCCTGCGGCGTCACCGCCACCCGGACCGGATCGCGCAGATACTTCCCCGCGAGTTCCGCGATCAGCGGCGGCATCGTCGCCGAGAAGAAGAGCGTCTGCCGCTTCTGCGGCAGGAGCGGCACGATCCGCCGCAGCGAATGGATGAAGCCGAGGTCAAGCATCTGGTCCGCCTCGTCGAGCACCAGCAC
>CAYMOD010000039.1:0-11466 GCA_964391945.1 uncultured Rhodobacterales bacterium
GCAACGGCGACCGGATCCGGGCGCTGATCCGCGACGTGCGCCACGAGACGCGCGGCCCGCAGGTCTTCCTGTCGCGCACCGCGCCCGAGTTCCTCGCCGAACTCTTCAAGATGGAGGTGCCGGAGATCTACGATGGCATCATCGAGATCAAGGCGGTGGCGCGCGACCCCGGCAGCCGGGCCAAGATGGGCGTGATCTCCTACGACAATTCGATCGACCCGGTCGGCGCCTGCGTCGGCATGCGCGGCTCGCGCGTGCAGGCGGTGGTGGCCGAGCTTCAGGGTGAGAAGATCGACATCATCCCGTGGTCGGGCGACCCCGCGACCTTCCTTGTCAACGCGTTGCAGCCCGCCGAGGTCGCCAAGGTCGTGTTTGACGAGGATGCGGACCGGATCGAGGTGGTGGTGCCGGACGAGCAGCTTTCGCTTGCCATCGGGCGGCGCGGGCAGAATGTGCGCCTCGCGAGCCAGCTTACCGGGTTCGACATCGACATCATGACCGAGGCGCAGGAGAGCGAGCGGCGGCAGGCCGAATTTGCCGAGAAGAGCCAGCTCTTCATGGATGCGCTGAACGTCGATGAGATGGTGGCGCAACTTCTCGTGGCCGAGGGCTTCTCTACGCTCGAAGAAGTCGCATATGTGGACCTCGACGAACTCGCCTCCATTGACGGGTTCGACGAGGTGACCGCCGAGGAACTGCAGGCGCGCGCCCGCGAGAGCCTTGAGGAACTGAACCAGAAGGCAGTCGAACGGGCAAAGGCGCTCGGCGCGGACGAGAGCCTGCTCGGCTTCGAGGGGCTGACGCCGCAGATGAGCGAGGCGTTGGCCCAGGACGGGATCAGGACGCTCGAGGACTTCGCCCAGTGCGCGGACTGGGAACTCGCGGGCGACGTCACGGTGGTCGACGGCAAGCGGGTGAAGGAAGTGGGACTCCTCGAGAAGTTCGACGTCGGCCTCGATGAGGCGCAGCATCTCGTGATGCGCGCCCGCGTCCAGCTCGGCTGGGTCGATCGGGCGGAGCTCGACGCGCTCGATGCTGCCAACGAGGACGAGACTTCCAAAGGCGGAGTGTCCGAAGGCGAGACGTCCGAAGACGAGGCGTCCGAAAGCGAGACCGAGGAGAACGAAAGCTGATCGCGGAGGCGGCGGTGACACGAGGCGGACGGAAATCGGTGCAGGATGAGCCCGAACGCCGGTGTATCGTCACGCGCGAGTCCCGGCCGCGGCGCGGGCTGATCCGGTTCGTGATCGGGCCGGAGGATGCCGTGGTTCCCGACCTTGCGGAGCGGCTGCCCGGGCGCGGGATCTGGGTGACGGCCGATCGCAGGGCAGTGGCGACGGCGGTGAGCAGGAACCTGTTCGCCCGCGTCGCCCGAAGGCAGGTGCGGGTGGAACCGGACCTCGCCGATGTGATCGAGGCGGGGCTCGTGCGGCGACTGGTCGAGTTGATTGCTCTCGCGCGCCGCGCCGGCGAGGCCGTGGCCGGGCGCGAGAAGGTGGTCGAGCGGTTGAAGGCGGAACGGGCGGCGGTGCTGATCCAGGCCGCGGACGGTTCTCCCCGGGAGAAGGCGGCCTTGAAGCCGCCCGGTGGACCGAATACTTATGTCGACTGTCTCACGGCGAATGAATTGGGCGTGGCCTTCGCCCGCGATCGTGTGATACATGCCGCGCTTGACGGGGGCGGCTTGGCCGAGCGGGTGAAGGGTGAGGCCCTCCGTCTCGGCGGTTTCAGATCTGATACGGCCCGGTCCGATGCCGGGCAAGACGCGGCGGGGGACGTCTCCCGCGATGAAAGGCTGGTTAGGAATGGTTGATACCAAGGACGGGGACGGCAAGGGCAGGACGCTCGGGCTGCGCGGCGGCACCGAGACGAGCCACGTACGCCAGAGCTTCAGCCATGGCCGGACCAAGTCGGTTACCGTCGAGCGCAAGCGCAAGCGGGTCGTCGTGCCGAAGACCGGCGCGGGGGCCGGCGGCGGGCAGCCAAGGCCAGGAGTGCTCAAGGGGCTTTCGCAGACCGAGGTCGAGCGGCGGCTGAAGGCTGTCGAGGCGGCGCGGGCTCAGGAGTCTGAGCGCGCACGCGCCGAGAAGGCTGCAGAGGCCGAGCGCGAGGCCGAGATGGCGCGCCTGCGAGCCGAGAAGGACGCGGCGGAGCGTGCCGAGCGCGAGGCCGAGATCCGGGCACAACGCGAAGCGGCAGAGGCTGAAGAACGCGCCGCGGAAGCGGCGAAGGCGACTACGGCGAAGTCAAAGGTGGCACCGAAGGCGAAGGAGACGGTGGTCGATCCCGCCGCCGCGCAGGCCGTCGCCGCGCGCGCCGAAGCCGGCCGCACCGCACCCGGCGCCAAGAAGACATCGCTCAAGGCTCCGGCCGAGGAGAAGCGCGGCCGGATGAAGACCGAGACCGATCGCCGTCGCTCGGGCAAGCTCACCATCGCGAACGCAACCGACGAGGGCGGGCGGCAGCGGTCGCTCGCCGCGCTCAAGCGCCGTCAGGAGCGCGAGAAGCGCCGGACGGCGAGTCAGTCAGGCGAACGCGAGAAGATCGTGCGCGACGTGCAGGTTCCTGACGCGCTTACCGTGCAGGAACTCGCCAACCGCATGGCCGAGCGCGCCGCCGCCGTGGTCAAGGCATTGTTCCAGAACGGGATCATGGCGACACAGAACCAGACCATCGACGGTGATACTGCCGCGCTGATCGTCGAGGAGTTCGGCCACCGGGTCGTCCGCCGATCGGAATCCGACGTGGAGGACGTGATCATCCAGCAGTCGGCCGAGGAGGATGTCGCGAAGCTGCAGCCCCGTGCCCCGGTCGTGACGATCATGGGCCATGTCGACCACGGCAAGACCTCGCTCCTCGACAAGCTCCGGCAGGCAAATGTCGTTGCCGGCGAGGCAGGGGGCATCACCCAGCATATCGGCGCCTACCAGGTCGAGACTGCGGACGGTGCCAGGATCACCTTCCTCGACACGCCGGGGCACGCCGCATTCACCTCCATGCGCGCCCGCGGCGCGCAGGTGACGGACGTCGTGGTACTGGTGGTGGCGGCGGATGACAGCGTCATGCCGCAAACGGTCGAGGCGATCGCGCATGCCAGGGCGGCGGAAGTGCCGATGATCGTTGCGATCAACAAGATCGACAAGCCCGCCGCCGATCCGAACCGGGTGCGGACGCAGCTCCTCAACCATGAGGTCGTGGTCGAAGCGATGGGCGGCGAGGTGCTCGATGTCGAGGTCTCGGCGATGACCGGCAAGGGTCTCGACCAGTTGCTCGAGTCGATCGTGCTGCAGGCGGAGGTGCTGGAGCTCAAGGCGAACCCCGACCGGCAGGCCGAAGGCGCGGTGATCGAGGCGCAGCTCGACGTCGGACGCGGTCCGGTGGCGACGGTGCTGGTGCAGAAGGGCACGCTGAAACGCGGCGACATCTTCGTCGTCGGTGAGCAGTGGGGCAAGGTCCGCGCGCTCATCAACGACAAGGGAGAGCGCGTTGACGAGGCTGGCCCGTCGGTGCCGGTGGAAGTGCTCGGCCTCAACGGCACGCCCGA
This sequence comes from uncultured Rhodobacterales bacterium, assembly GCA_964391945.1. Classification (GTDB taxonomy): domain Bacteria; phylum Pseudomonadota; class Alphaproteobacteria; order Rhodobacterales; family Rhodobacteraceae; genus Amaricoccus. Next base: position 3,545 of record CAYMOD010000039.1, read on the forward strand.
GGCGGGCGACGTGCTGAACGTCGTCGACAATGAAGCCAAGGCGCGCGAGATTGCCGATTACCGCGGCCGGGTCTCTCGGGAGAAGCGCGCGGCCGCCGGGGCGGTGACGTCTCTCGACCAGCTACTCGCCAGGGCGAAGGCCGACGAGCAGGTCAAGGAGCTGCCAATCGTGGTGAAGGCCGACGTCCAGGGTTCGGCCGAGGCGATCGTCCAGGCCATGGAGAAGGTCGGAAACGAGGAGGTCCGGGTCCGGGTGCTGCATTCCGGTGTGGGCGCGATCACTGAATCAGACATCACCCTCGCCGAAGCGTCCAACGCCCCGGTGATCGGGTTCAACGTGCGGGCGAATGCGCCGGCGCGTGAGGCCGCGAACCAGAAGGGTGTCGAGATCCGCTACTATTCCGTCATCTATGATCTCGTGGACGATGTGAAGAAGGCAGCGACCGGCCTGTTGTCGCCGGAAGTGCGCGAGAAGTTCATCGGCTATGCCGAGATCCGGCAGGTCTTCAAGGTCACGGGCGTCGGCCGCGTCGCCGGCTGCCTCGTCACTGAGGGCGTCGCGCGACGTGCGGCGGGTGTCCGCCTCCTGCGCGACAACGTCGTGATCCACGAAGGCAAGCTGAAGACCCTCAAGCGCTTCAAGGACGAGGTCCGCGAGGTCCAGTCCGGGCAGGAATGCGGCATGGCGTTCGAGAACTACGAGGACATCCGCGAAGGCGATGTCATCGAGATCTTCGAGACCGAGCAGGTCGAGCGGCAACTCGCCTGATCCTCCCAGCGGAACGAACCGGAGCCGGCGCTCTGATCAGCGCCGGCACTTTTCTGTCTTCACGGGATGGTTGTTGTTGTGCGGATGCGGGAGACCATTCGCAGCATGGTGGCGCGTCGCATGTGCCGGCTTGCCATCCGCGCGGCGGCGAGTGATGCTTCGCCGCTCGTCCCATCCGGGCGAAAGAGAAGCGGGGCGCGGACATTTGGGCTGCGAGAAAATCCATTTCGCTGCGAGCCCGGTCGAGGTCGCGATTACGGCACAGCGACGGCTGATCGAATGTTACGGTCAGGTTCCGGCCGCGGAGGCGGACGTGATCGTGGCGCTCGGCGGCGACGGGCTCATGCTCTCGGCGCTGCATGCCAACCTGACCCAGGAAGTGCCGGTCTACGGCATGAACCGGGGCACGATCGGGTTCCTGATGAACGAATTCTCGGAGGACGGGCTCATCGAGCGGCTTTCCGAAGCTGAGGAGGAGGTGCTGAACCCGCTCAGGATGCGCGCGGAGCGCGCGGATGGTTCCGAGGTGGAGGCGCTCGCGATCAACGAGGTGTCGTTGATCCGCGCCGGGCCGCAGGCGGTGAAGCTCCGTATTCTCATCGATGGGCGCGAGCGCATGAAGGAGTTGGTCGCCGACGGCGCGCTGGTGGCAACTCCAGCGGGTTCGACGGCGTACAATTATTCGGCTCACGGTCCGATCCTGCCGATCGGCGCCGAGGCGCTTGCGCTGACGCCGATGGCCGCATTCCGTCCGCGGCGCTGGCGCGGGGCGATCCTGCCGAAGAGCGCGCAGGTGGTTTTCGAAGTGCTTGAGGTCGAGAAGCGCCCGGTCTCCGCAGCGGCGGATGCGGTGGAGGTGCGCGGCGCGGTACGGATCGCGGTGGAGAGCGTGCCGGAGATCCGGCACCGGATTCTCTTCGATCCCGGCCATGGCCTCGAGGAGCGGCTGATCCGCGAGCAGTTCATGTGAACCGGACTTGTCGAGGTGCGTCCGATCGGCATAAGGCACGAACGGGAATGGCCGAGGAGGTGCTCGGATGACGCGCCGGGCGCAACTGATCTGGTGGAGCGTTGCCGCCGTGGCGATGCTGGCGCTCCTCTGGTTGCTCGGAGGCGCGCTGGCACCCTATATCACCGCGGCGGTTCTGGCGTACCTGCTCGCGCCACTCGCGGACTGGATGGAACGGGCGGGGATCGGCCGCACCCTCGCCTCGCTCCTGATCGTCGGCTTCGCCGTGGTCGTGCTGCTCGGCATGATCGGCGCAGCGATCCCGCTCGCGATACGGCAGGCCGAGGAGTTTGCGGCGGATCTGCCCGATTACATCGACCGGGTGGTCGCATGGCTCGAGATGCAGGCGCCGAATCTCGGCGGCAACCTGATCGGCGAGTCGCTCGCGGCCGGCGAGGCGGCATTGCGCGAGCACGGCGTGGAGGTTGCGGGCGGGCTGCTCGCCCGGACGGCGCGGATCGTGGATTTCTTCATCTTTATCGTGATCCTGCCGATCGTGACCTTCTTCCTGATCCTCAGCTGGCACGACATGGTGCGGGCCATCGACGAGCTGCTGCCGCGGCGGCAGGCGCCGACGATCCGGCGCATCCTGCGCGACATGGACGAGGTGCTCGGCGGTTTCGTAAGGGGCCAGTTCATCGTCGCGCTGGTCATGGCGGTTTATTACGGAGTGGCGCTGACGACGGTCGGGCTCTCCTACAGCATCGCGGTGGGTGCGGTGGCCGGGATCGGCACGCTGATTCCGATCATTGGTGCAACGGTCGGAGCGGTGCTCGCGATCGGCATCGCGCTCTTCCAGTTCTGGGGCGAGTGGGGGCAGATCGCGCTCGTCGCGGTGGTCTATTTCGGTGGGCAACTCGTCGAGGGGAATGTGATAACCCCGCGCCTGGTCGGGCCGCATGTGAAACTGCATCCGGTGTGGCTGCTGCTCGCCCTGTCGGTCTTCGCCGCGCTCTTCGGGTTCATCGGCGTGCTCGTGGCGGTGCCGGTGGCGGCGCTGATCGGGGTGCTGGTGCGGTTCGGCGTGGAGCAGTATCGCGGCAGTGACCTCCATGCCGGCGTGCCGGAGGAAAAGCCGATAGTGGATGCGGCCGGCCGCCCGGTGCGGCTCGACCTGCCGTGAGGATGCGGCCGCGTCAGCTCGTGCTCGATCTGGCGACGCGGCCGGCGCTCGGGCGCTCGGACTTCTTTGTGGCCGAGCCGAACCGCCTCGCGCTGGCGCAGATCGACCGCTGGCCGGACTGGCCGGAGGGCAAGGTCGCGCTGGTCGGACCGGAGGCTGCGGGCAAGACCCATCTCGTCGCAGTCTGGGCGGTTCGCGCCGGGGCGTATGTGGTGCCGGGAGCGGAGCTCGGCTCTCTTGATCCAAGTGCGGTGCCCGAGAAGGCGGCGGTCGCGGTCGAAGACGTCGATCGGCTCTACCGGCTCGGGTCGGACGCGGGAGTGGCGGAGGAGGCGCTCTTCCATCTCCACAACCGACTGGCGCTTGGTGGCGGCACGCTTCTTGTCACCGGCGTGGGCCGCCCGGCTGGCTGGCGGCTCCGGCTCGCCGATCTGGCGAGCCGCCTGCGGGCCGCGGTCGTAGCGGAACTGGCGCCACCCGACGATACGCTCCTCGTCGCGGTGCTCGTCAAGCTTTTCGAGGATCGCCAGCTTGAAGTGGCACCTGGCGTGATCGGCTATCTCCTGCCGCGGATCGAGCGGTCCTTCGCCGGGGCGCAGGCAGCAGTGGCCGGCCTTGACCGGCTGGCGCTGGCACGAAGGCGGCAGGTGACGGTGCGTCTCGCCGCCGAGATGTTCGGTAGCGCAGACTGAGCGGCGGGGGCCATCCTTCAGGATGAAGATTTGATAGCTCGTTGAGATTGCTTGAAATCTCTGCTTGTATCCTGTTCGTGTACGATTGCGCGGCGGGTCGTCCGGACTTACACTCCTCAGGAACCCCAAGGAGGCGAGATGTTCGAGAAGGCGTCCGCGCGTGATCCGCAGGACCGGCAACCCCCTGCACGAGGGGAGAATGGATCGATCGCGCCCGAGCCGGGACTTCCAGTCGCGGCAGAAGCCGAAGCCGGCAGCGGCGTCGATGCGGATTTTCTCCGCAGCGCGCCGCCCGAGCCGCAGACGGTTCCCGATCTCGACATCACCGGGCCGGGTCGCTTCATCAATCGCGAGCTCTCATGGCTCGCCTTCAACTGGCGGGTGCTGGCGGAGGCGGAGAATCCGGACGTGCCGCTCCTCGAGCGGGTGCGGTTCCTGTCGATCTCGGGAACGAATCTCGACGAGTTCTACTCGGTGCGCGTCGCCGGGCTGCGCGGGCTCGTGCGCGGCGGCGTGATGTCGCCGAGTTCGGACGGCCTCTCTCCCGCCGGGCAGCTCGAGCGCATCGACGAGGAGGCGCGTGCGCTCATGCTCCGCCAGCAGGTCTGCTGGCGTGATCTGAAGGATCTGCTCGCCGCAGAGCGCATCCTGGTGCTCGGCAAGCGCGATCTCGAGCCCGAGGATCTCCGGATGCTCGAGAGCTATTTCCTTGAACAGGTGTTTCCGATCCTGACCCCGCTCGCGATCGACCCGGCGCATCCCTTCCCGTTCATTCCGAACGGCGGATTCGCGATGGGGCTGAGCCTGCGGCGCGAGAACGACGGCGAGATGCTCGACGCGCTCCTGCCTGTCCCGGGCCAGATCCCGCGCCTCCTGCGGCTGCCGGACCGGGCCGGGGACGACGCGCGCTTCCTGCCGATGGAGGCCCTCCTCGAGATGTTCCTCGATCACCTGTTCCCGGGATACGTGCCGCTCGACATGTGCACCTTCCGGGTGCTGCGCGACAGCGACCTCGAGGTCGAGGAGGAGGCCGAGGATCTCGTGCGCGAGTTCGAGACGGCGCTGAAGCGGCGCCGTCGCGGGCAGGTGATCCGGCTGAAGCTGAGCGCCGGTGCGCCGGAGCGGTTGCGGCGGATCATCGTCGAGGAACTCGAGGTCCCTTGGGAAATCGTGATCGAGGTCGAGGGGATGATCGGCATCGGCGCCGTCGCGGAACTCTGCCAGATCCGGCGGCCCGATCTCCAGTGGCCGTCCTTCACGCCGCGGATGCCGGAGCGGGTGCAGGATCACGGCGGCGACATCTTTGCCGCAATCCGGCAGAAGGACATGCTCCTGCACCACCCCTACGAGACCTTCGACATCGTCGTGCGTTTCCTCCAGCAGGCGGCGCGCGACCCCGACGTGCTGGCGATCAAGCAGACGCTCTACCGGACGAGCCGCAACAGTCCGATCGTCGCCGCGCTCTCCGAAGCCGCCGAGGACGGCAAGTCGGTCACCGCCCTCGTCGAGCTCAAGGCGCGTTTCGACGAGGCGGCGAACATCCGGCTGTCGCGCCAGCTCGAACGGGCGGGGGCGCAGGTCGTCTACGGGTTCATGGACTGGAAGACGCATGCCAAGATGAGCGTCGTGGTCCGGCGCGAGGGCAGCGAACTCGTGACCTACTCGCATTTCGGGACGGGGAACTACCATCCCGGGACGGCCGGGATCTACACGGATCTCTCCCTCTTCACCGTCGATCCGGCGCTCGGGCGCGATGCGACCCGGGTATTCAACTACGTCACCGGCTACGTGAAGCCCGAGACCCTCGAGAAGATCGAGATCTCGCCGCACATGATCAAGCCCTACATCCTCGATCTTCTGGGGAAGGAGGCGGAGCATGCGCGGGCGGGGCGGCCGGCCCAGGTCTGGGTGAAGCTGAACGCGCTGACCGAGCCCGACGTGATCGACGCGCTCTACGCGGCGAGCGGGGCGGGGGTGAGGATCGACCTCGTGGTGCGGGGCATCTGCTCGCTCCGGGCGGGCGTGAAGGGTCTGAGCGAGAACATCCGGGTGAAGTCGATCGTCGGACGCTTCCTCGAACACAGCCGCATCGTCTGTTTCGGCAACGGCCACGGACTCCCCTCCAGGGAGGCCAAGGTCTTCATCTCCAGCGCCGACTGGATGGAGCGCAACCTCAATCGCCGGGTCGAGACCCTCGTCGAGATCACCAACCCGACGGTGCATGCCCAGATCGTCAGCCAGATCATGGCCGCGAACATGGCCGATCAGGCCCAGAGCTGGGTGGCCCAGTCAGACGGGACCTTTCTGCGGCATGGGGATGCGTCGACCGACCGTTCGCGGCTGTTCTCCTGCCATCGGTTCTTCATGGAGAATCCCTCGTTTTCGGGGCGCGGCCGTGCGGGTTCGCAGGACGTACCGCAGCTCGTGCATTCGTATGACTGATCTCGCGGGGAATTGACGGCGATTGTTCTTTCCGCGAGGCTCCGCGTCGTGGGCGAGTCAATCAAGGAACCCCTGCCCAGGAAACCCTGTCGCCCGGAGGCGAATGCATGCGCGAGGACATGCTGCCACCGGTCGCCGACGCGGCGGCGCGGCGGCTGGAGCGGATCGGCGTCGTCGATATCGGATCGAACTCCGTCCGGCTTGTCGTATTCGACGGCATGGCGCGCAGCCCGGCATATTTCTACAATGAGAAGGTGCTTGCCGGGCTCGGCGTCGGGCTGAGAAAGACCGGAAAACTCTCGAAGAGCGGGATCGTGCGCGCCATGGCGACGCTCAGGCGTTTTGCTGGACTCGCGGAGCGGATGCAGCTGTCGGATGTGAGTGCCATCGCGACCGCCGCGGTGCGCAACGCGAGCGACGGTCGGGACTTCGTCGCCGCTGTCGAGCAGGAAACGGGCATGCACGTCCATGTCGCGAGCGGCGACGAGGAGGCGCGGCTTTCGGCGCAAGGAGTGCTGCTCGGCTGGCCGAATGCGGTGGGCGTGGTTTCCGACATGGGCGGCGCCTCGATGGAACTCGCACGGGTCGGGGGCTGCGAGATCGGCGAGACCGCGTCCGCCGACCTCGGTCCGTTGCGGCTGGCGGAACTCGCGGACAAACCGGCACGTGGCAGGACGATCCGGAAATGCGTCAGAGAGTTGGAGAACTCGATCCCCGGTCCGGTCGAGCGGCTGTTCCTCGTCGGCGGCTCGTGGCGGGCGATCGCGCGGATCGACATGGAACGCATGAATTATCCGCTGACGGTCTTGCATGGTTATGAGCCCCCGGTGAGCCAGCTCGTCGAAACCGCCGAATGGATCGGCAGGCAGCCGATCGAAACCATGGCCAGGGCGACCGGGACCAGCCTCGACCGGATGAAGCTGGTGCCTTATGCAGCCGAAGTGCTCGTCGATCTGATCGCGAAGCTCGACCCCGAGCGGGTGGCTATTTCCGCCTTCGGGCTCCGGGAAGGACTGCTCTACGACCAGATGCCGGAGGCGATGCGGCGGCGCGACCCCCTGATCGAAACCTGCCGTCACATGGAGAAGGGATTGGCCCGCTGTCCGGGTTTCGGCGCCGCTCTCTATGAATGGCTGCAGCCGCTCTATGTAGACGCGCCGGAGAGCGAGAAACGGCTGGTGCGGGCGGCCTGTCTCCTCCACGACACCAACTGGCGCGGGCATCCGGACTTCCGGGCCGAGCTCGGATTCGAGACCGTGGCGCGGGCGAACATGTCGGGGATCGACCATCCGGGCCGGGTCTTCCTCGGCCTGGCGCTGATCTACCGCTACAAGAACGCGGACAAGGAGATGGTAGCGCGGTATTCGTCACTGATCCCACCGGTACGGGCGCTGGAGGCGCAGGTACTCGGCCGGGCGATGCGGCTCGGGGCGATGCTGTCGGGAGCGTCGACCGGGGTTCTCGAACACACGGCGCTTGAACGGGACGAGGGCAAGCTCCGGCTGATCTTGCAGGGGCCCGCGCAGGCATTCCTGGGCGAGGCGGTGGAGAAGCGGCTGCAGGCCCTGGCGCAGCGGCTCTCGGCAACGTCGGAGGTGGTACTGACCGACTGATACGGGGTCGGCCGTGGCTGTTGACCGCTGCCCAGCCTCGGAAGATTATTGACGCGGCAGCGGCTCGTTTCCATCCTGGGGCGGGAACGAGGCAGAGACTCTGCCGGGAACGGGGCCTCCGCCGGGAGGCTGTTGCGAGTGAGTCCCCCGGCCCGTGGTGGCCCATAGTGTCATGTAGTGTGAACCTTAACGGGTATGGGATTGCCCCCTCAGCAGGATGGGATCAGCCGTGCAGCATCAGGGTGGAACGGACCTGATCTGCGTTCGCGGCGAA
>CAYMOD010000040.1:0-11210 GCA_964391945.1 uncultured Rhodobacterales bacterium
TCACCTCGGATTCGGTGCCGTTAACGATGATCTTCATCCATCACCTCCGGGATTTTGCCGTCGCAGGCGAGTTCCGCCGCCATCCGCGCCAGCGCGGGCGCGAGCAGGTAGCCATGGCGGAAGAGGCCGTTGACGTGGATTGTCTGACCCTGCCGGCGCAGGCGCGGCAGGTTGTCGGGAAAGGCGGGCCGCGCATCGACGCCGATCTCGATGAGTTCCGCCTCGCCGAAGGCCGGGTGCAGCGCGTAGGCGGCCGACAGGATCTCGAGAACGGAGCGGACGCGGGCGCGCCGATCGCAACTCTCGATCTGGGTCGCCCCGATCATGAAATGACCGTCGAGACGCGGCACCACATAGAGCGGGAAACGCGGATGGAGCAGCCGCACCGGCCGGGTGATCCGCACATCGGGCGTGCGCACGACCACCATCTCGCCCTTGACGCCGCGCAGATCGGGCAGGGCGTCGCGCGCGGCAAGACCGCGGCAGTCGAAGGTAAGCCCCTCGGGCCTGCCCTCGCCGGTGACGAAGGTCGCGCCCAGCCCGCCGAGACGCTCGTGCAGATGCCGGAGTGCCGCGCGCGGGTCGAGATGCGCTTCGCCCGGAAACAGCAGCCCCCGGTCGAAACGCCCGTCGAGATCCGGCTCCACGGCGGCGACACCCGCGCCGTCGAGCAATTCGTGCCCGGTGGTGCGCCGCGCGAACCGGTCGAGTTCGCGCCGGTCGCGGCCGAGGGTCACGACCAGCGTGCCGCGGCGCGTGACGGCGACGCCCTGGCGCTCCCACCAGTCGGCGGCCTCGGTGCCGAGGCGGACCACCGGCTCCTCTGCCGATTCCCCCTCGCAGAAGGGGGCGAGCATGCCGCCCGCCCACCACGAGCAGCCATGCGGGCCGGGACGCGCCGCTCGGTCGATGATCGTCACGTCGAGGCCGCGCGCGACCAGTTCCGTCGCGACGGTGAGGCCGGCGACCCCGGCGCCGATGACCCTCGCCTCCGTCATGACCAGATCTCGTGGAAATGGTGAACCGGCCCATTACCGCCGCCGATGCCGAGGCTGTCGGCCGCGCCGATCGCGCCGTGGAGCCAAGCCTGCGCGCGTCGTACCGCCGGTTCGAGGGCCGTACCCTTCGCAAGCTCCGCCGCGATCGCCGAGGAGAGCGAGCAGCCGGTGCCGTGGGTGTTGCGCGTGGGAAGGCGCGGGGCCTCGATCGCGATGCTCCCCTGCCGCGTCAGCAGGCGGTCGGTGCAGGACGGGCCTTCGGCATGTCCGCCCTTCATCAGCACCGCCCGCGCGTCGCGTTCGAGGAGGGCGCGGCCCTGGGCCTCGACCTCCGCCGGGCCGGTGGCGCTGTCGGTGCCGAGGAGGCGCGCGGCCTCGGGCAGGTTCGGCGTCAGCAGGTCGGCGCGGGGCAGGAGCAGGGCGATCATCGCCGCGATCGCCTCGTCGTCGAGAAGCCGGTCGCCCGATTTCGCCACCATGACCGGATCAAGGACCACCGGGCCTTCGTATCCTTCGAGGGCGGAAGCGACGGCGGCGACGATATCGACGGAGAAGAGCATCCCGATCTTGATCGCGTCGATCGCGATGTCGTCGAGCACGGCGGCGATCTGGGCCGCGACCATGTGGGGAGAGACCGGCCCGACCGCGACGACGCTGCGCGTGTTCTGCGCCGTGATCGCGGTGATCGCGCTCGTGCCGTAGACGCCGAAAGCCGAGAAGGTCTTGAGGTCCGCCTGGATCCCGGCGCCGCCGCCGCTGTCGGAGCCGGCAATGGTGAGCGCGGTAGTCGTCCTTGTCATTTTCGTCTCCCCTCGCCGGTGTGGAGGGGCGTGATGCACAACGGCTTGGCCGATCATGCTCCGTTCCCTACGCCGGTACTGCCCGGATCAGGTTCGATGGGTTGGCGCGGCCTCTCAGCCCCCGAGCGGGGCACCCCAACGGATTTTGTCGCAGCATATGCCTGGGGACTACTGCACGCAAGGGTCATGCCGGTCGGCGTGGCCATGTTATCCGGAACCTGCGTGATCCGGCGCTCGGAGACGGCCCGGATCCGGCCGGAATCTCACGTATCGTGTAGCCTGGGTTCGGCCACCGCGCCGGCGTGGAGAAGCGGGCTCGCATCCTCGCCGGTCACCTCCATCAGTGCCGCGATCCGCTCCAGCGACGCGACGAGCATTGCCTGTTCCCAATCCGGCAGTTCCTCGAACCGCTTGGCGAAACGGATCTGGAGGGGATCAGGGGCGGCCTCGAGCGCGGCCGCGCCGGCCTCGGTCAGCGACAGCCAGTACTGGCGCCGGTCGGTCTCCCCCCGGCGGCGATGGATATAGCCGCGCTGCTCGAGCTTCTCGATCAGGACGGTAGCGGTGGCCTGGGCGACGCCGACGGATCCGGCGAGGGTCTTCGGCGTCGCCTCGACCCCGTTGCGCAGATGTTCGAGCACCATCAGCTGTGGCGTCGTGAGGCCGGTCTCGCGCGCAAGCGCGCGCGCACTCGATTCGGTGGCGCGGAGAATTCGGCGCAGGGCCACCAGGCTGCTTCTGATTCGGTCCTGCATGGAACGGCCTCGCTTTGAGCGGAACGCGTCGCGGGGTAGGCGGACGCCCATCATAGCCAAGGGAATCGCGCGGGGAAGCAGGGTGCGCGGATAGTGCGGCATGCTAAGCATCTCCGTATCGGCTCTTGAAATTATTTCTTGTGCCATAGCATCCGGACTGGCCGAATGCCTTCATTGCTCCATCACAAATGACTGAAAACAAACGGATACCTTGTCAACTAACCCTATGGAAGAGCAAGGTGCGCATTTCCGTTGATATTTCATTCCGTCTGATTATCTTGGCGATCGAACCGCAGCAGATCACATGGAATGATGCATCCGCATACAAACCAGAACACCGCTCCGATCCATCGAAACCAGAACATTGCTCCAATTCTCCGTATGCCAGAGGCCTCGGATGGTGCTGCCGTCTGGCAGCTGATCAGCGAATGCGAGCCGCTGGACCGTAACTCGATGTACTGCAACCTGCTGCAGTGCGACCACTTCGCCGGCACTTCCATTGTCGCGGAACTCGAGGGCGACATCGTCGGCTGGATCTCGGCCTACGTCGTCCCGAACGAGCCGGATACGCTCTTCATCTGGCAGGTCGCGGTATCGGAACGTGCGCGGGGTATGGGCCTCGCGAGCAAGATGCTCCGGAGCCTTCTCGACCGCGACGCCTGTGCCGATGTCGCATCGCTGAAGACCACGATCACCGGCGATAACGAAGCGAGCTGGGCGCTGTTCCGCAGGTTTGCCCAAGCGCAGCGCACTCCCATCGGGAGCGAGGCGTACTTCAAGCGCGGCGAACATTTCGAGGGGCGTCACGCCACCGAGCACATGGTCACGATCGGTCCCTTCGGCGCCCAGAAGCGGGCTGCTGCCTAGGGCCGCCCACACCGCTCTCGTCGGTCGGGCGTTTCATCGGCCTGTATCCAACATACCGAATGAGGTTTTCTCATGACATCTCCCTATGAGATCTACGAGCGGCGCGAATCCGCGGCGCGCTCGTACTGCCGCAGCTTTCCCGCGTCCTTCGTCAGGGCGCGCAATGCGTTGATGTGGGACGAGGACGAGAAGGAATACATCGACTTCCTCGCCGGCTGCTCGTCGCTGAACTACGGGCATAACGACCCGGACATGAAACAGGCGCTGGTCGACCATCTCGCTGCTGACGGCATGGGTCATGCGCTCGACTTCCATACCGGCCCGAAGGCCGCGTTCCTGGAGACCTTCGAGCGTCTGATCCTCCGGCCGCGAGGCATGAGCCATAGAGTGATGATGGTCGGTCCCACCGGCACCAACGCCGTCGAGGCGGCGCTGAAGCTCGCTCGGAAGGTGACGGGACGCGAGACCGTGGTCGCCTTCACCAACGGCTTCCACGGCATGACCCTCGGCGCGCTCGCGGCGACCGGTAACCAGGGCAAGCGCAACGGGGCGGGCATGGCCCTCTCGGGTGTGCAGCGCCTGCCGTACGAGGATGCATTCGGCGCGGGCGTCGACACGCTTGCCCAGATCGAGGCGATGATCGAGAATCCGTCCTCCGGCCTCGATCTGCCGGCCGCCTTCCTGCTGGAGCCGGTCCAGGGCGAGGGCGGGCTCAATGCCGCCTCTCGGGAATGGCTCGAGGGGCTCGCGCGGACCGCGAAGAAACACGGCATCCTCCTGATCCTCGACGACATCCAGGCCGGGATCGGGCGCACGGGCACGTTCTTCTCGTTCGAGGATTACGACCTCGAGCCCGACATGGTGCCGCTCGCCAAGTCGCTCTCGGGCTTCGGGCTGCCCTTTGCGGCGCTGCTGGTGAAACCGGAGCACGACATCTGGAAACCGGCGGAACACAACGGCACCTTCCGCGGCAATACCCATGCCTTCGTGACCGCGAAGGTGGCGCTCGAGAAGTTCTGGGCCGATGACCGTTTCCAGAACGGGGTGCAGGAAAAGGCCCGCTACCTGAACGGGCGGCTGGAGAGGATCGCCGCCATGCTGCCGGACGGGCAGGTCAAGGGCCGGGGTTTGATGCAGGGCGTCGATGTGGGCTCGGGCGATCTGGCGACGGCCATCTGCGCCGATTGTTTCGAGCAGGGGCTCATCATCGAGACCTCCGGCGCCCATGACGAGGTGGTCAAGGTCCTCGCGCCGCTGACCATCGAGAAGGAAATTCTGGCGAAGGGTCTCGACATCCTCGAGACCACCGTGGCCGCCCGCGCCGCCGTGCCTTCGAGCCTCGCCGCCGAATAAGGAGAAAACGGAAATGATCGTTCGCGACTTCAACAAGGTCCGTGGCACCGCGCGCGAAGTGGGCGCCGAGCGGTGGAAATCCATCCGCCTGCTGCTCGCCGAGGACGGGATGGGGTTCAGCTTCCACATCACCATCATCGAGGCCGATTCCGAGCATACCTTCCACTACAAGCATCATTTCGAAAGTGTCTGGTGCGTGAGCGGCGAAGGCTCGATCGCGGATCTCGCCACCGGCGAGGTGCACGCGATCAGGCCCGGCGTCATGTACGCCCTCGACAAGCACGACCGGCACACGGTCCATGCGAAATCGGAACTGGTGCTGGCCTGCTGCTTCAATCCGCCGGTGACCGGCACCGAGGTCCACCGCGCGGACGGGTCCTACGCCCCGGCGGAAGAGGCGGTTGCCTGAAACCGGCCTGTGCACCCCGGCCCGCTTCCATGCGCGCCAAGAATCGCAAAGAGGATGGCAGCCATGGCAGATCATGCCCTGAACAATCACACCGTCGAGAAGATCGGCGGAACCTCGATGTCCCGCACGCTGGAACTGCTCGACGGACTCTTCATCGGGAGCCGGAGCGAGGCGGATCCCTACAACCGCATCTTCGTCGTCTCCGCCTATGGCGGGATCACCAACCTGCTGCTGGAGCACAAGAAATCCGGCGCGTCGGGCGTCTATGCGATGTTCTCGGAAGCCGATAACGACCATGGCTGGTCCGAAGGGCTCAATACCGCCATGCGCGCGATGATGGAGGCGCACCGCAGCATCCTTGCCGAGAGCGCCGATCTCCGCGCCGCCGACGACTTCGTGCGCGAGCGGATCGAGGGCGCGCGCTCCTGCCTGATCGACCTCCAGCGTTTGTGCTCCTACGGGCATTTTCAGCTTGATGCGCACATGCTGACGATCCGCGAGCTGCTCTCGGGCCTCGGCGAGGCGCATTCCGCCTTCGTCACGGCGACGCTCCTGCGCCGGCATAATGTCAACGTGCGGTTCGTCGACCTGACGGGCTGGCGCGACGAGAGCCAGCCGGATCTCGAGACGCGGATCGCCCGCGGGTTCGCGGATATGGACCTCAGCCGGGAGCTGCCGATCGTTACCGGCTACGCGCAATGCCGCGAGGGACTGATGCGGGAGTTCGACCGCGGCTATTCCGAGGTCACCTTCTCGCGCATCGCTGCCCACACCCGCGCGCGCGAGGCGATCGTGCACAAGGAATTCCACCTCTCCTCGGCCGATCCGGCCATCGCCGGCGCGGGTGCCGTGCGCAAGCTCGGGCGGACCAATTATGACGTCGCCGACCAGCTTTCGAACCTCGGGATGGAAGCGATCCACCCGCGGGCGGCGAAGACGTTGCGCCAAGCCGGTATCCCGCTGCGCGTGACCAACGCCTTCGAGCCGGAGGACCCGGGCACGCTGATCGACAACGAGCCCGCGGCCCACGCGCGCGTCGAGATGGTGACGGGATTGCCCGTCTTCGCCATCGAGGTGTTCGAACAGGACATGGTCGGTGTGAAAGGCTACGACGCGCGCATTCTCGAGGCGCTGACACGCCACAAGGTCTGGATCGTCTCGAAGTCCTCGAACGCCAACACGATCACCCACTACGTCAACGCCTCGCTGAAACAGGCGAAACGCGTGGAACAGGAGATTGCCGAGAGCTGTCCGAACGGGCGGATCAACGTGCGGAAGATGGCGCTGGTTTCGGCGCTCGGGCGGAACCTGCACGGGCTCGGCGTTGCGCGGCGGAGCCTGGAGGCACTCGAGCGCGCGGGCGTCCGGGTACTCGCGCTGCAGGACCTCGGCCGCGGCGTGGATGTGCAGATCCTGGTTTCTCCGGACCAGGAGAAGGCAGCCATCAGGACGATGCACGAGGAATTGGTGGAAGGCGAGATAGTGCAGCAGGCCGAGGAAATCCGCACCGCGGCCTGAGGCCCGGGTTCTGCACATACCTGAGCGCGCGCCAGCCAGTCGGCTCTACCGGTTCGCGCCCGGCACCCAGAGCACGTCATCGCGCCCGTTGTCATTGGCGACCCGGGCCGCGACGAAGAACCAGTCGGAGAGCCGGTTGAGATAGCGCACCGCCTCCGGGTTCACCGCCTCCGCCATTGCGAGCGCCACCACGCCCCGCTCCGCGCGGCGGCAGACGGTGCGCGCGAGATGGAGATGCGCCGAAAGCGGCGTCCCGCCCGGCAGGATGAAGCTCCGGAGCGGTTGCAGCCCCTCGTTCATCGCGTCGATCTCGCGTTCGAGCCGTTCGACCTGCGCCGCGACGACCCGCAGCCGCGGATATTTCGCCGTCGCGTCATTCTCCATATCGGGCATCGCCAAGTCGGCACCAAGGTCGAAAAGGTCATTCTGGATCCGCCCGAGTCCCGCGTCGACATCCCCTTCGGCCGCGAGCCGCGCGAGGCCGAGGACGGCGTTGAGCTCGTCGACAGTGCCGTACGCTGCGACCCGCGGCGAATGTTTCGCCACCCGCTCGCCCGAGGCAAGGCCGGTGTCGCCGCGATCACCGGTCCGGGTGTAGATCCTGTTCAGAACGACCATGATTCTCCCTCAGGATGCGACCGCCACGACGGCGAGGATCAGGAGTACGGCGATGAACTGCATCAGCAGGCGAAGCCGCATGATCTTGTTCGCGTATTTGCGGTTGAACTCGCCGCCGCGGGCGAAGCCGATCACGCCGACCATCAGCACGCCGAGCACGGCGAGGCAGGCGAATGCCGCGACGAAGAAGAGGGGAGCGGAAGTCATGGGAGCACCTTCCATTGCGTGTTCCGGAGGTAGCGGCTTCCCCGCGATTTGCAAGCGCCAGACCTCACCACGGTCGTGCCACATAGTCGAGCGCTGCATCGGGGAGAAGCCGCCGGAGCGCCGCCCCGACCCTGCTCGGCACCGTCACCCGGTAGCGCGCCCGCGGCCGCCGCGCCGCGAGCGCGTGAACGAGCGTCGCCGTTACCGCCGAGGCAGGCAGTTCGAATCGGTCCCGCCCCTCGCTGTAGAGGCGCGGGATCACGCGGGTTTCGTAATCGGCGCGCCGGGGCGAGGCACGCCAGTCGATATGGCGCTCGAAATGCGGGATCGACTTCCGGCGCAAGGCACTCGTGATCGGTCCGGGCTCGATCAGCACGATGTCGATGCCGGTGCCGGCCATCTCGCGCCGGAGGGTGTCGGCGATCCCCTCGAGCGCGAACTTGGTCGCGGCATAGGCACCGCGATAAGGCATCGCGAAGAAGCCGAGCACCGAGGAATTGAAGACGATCCGGCCCCGTCCGCGCGAGCGCATCGCCGGAATCAGCCGGTTGGCGAGATCGATCTGCCCGAAGAGGTTGGTCTCGAAGATCGCCCGCAGCCCCGCCCGCGGCAGGTCCTCCACCGCCCCCGGCAGCGCGAAGGCGCCGTTCATGAATGCCGCGTCGAGCGCGCCGCCCGCACGTGTCAGCGCCTCGGCCGCGCCCGCGGCCACGCTCGCCTCATCGTCAAGATCGAGCGGGAAGGACTCGAGCCCCTCCCCCCGGAGCCGCGCGCAATCCTCCTCCCGCCGACAGGTTGCCAGAACCCGCCAGCCGCGCGCCCGGAGCCCGCGCGCCGCGTCGAGGCCGATGCCGGAGGAACAGCCGGTGATGAGGATGGAGCGCCGCGCAGCCTTGTCCGTCATGGCCGGGACCGGTAGGGCAGGGGGCGACACACCGCCAGTCCCTTTCGCGCTGGACCGGTCGCAACCCATCAGACAGCCGATCCCATGACCGATACGACCGACGAAATCCCCGAGAGCGCCATCGAACCGCTCGCCCATGCCCTGGGGGAGCGTTACCTCACCTATGCGCTTTCCACCATCATGCACCGGGCGCTGCCGGATGCGCGCGATGGGCTGAAACCAGTGCATCGCCGCATCCTCTACGCGATGCGGGGCTTGCGTCTCGATTCGAACGGGGCCTTCCGCAAATGCGCCAAGATCGTCGGCGAGGTGATGGGCAACTACCATCCGCACGGCGACTCGGCGATCTACGACGCCCTCGTCCGCCTCGCCCAGGACTTCGCGGTGCGCTACCGGCTTGTCGATGGCCAAGGCAATTTCGGCAACGTCGACGGCGACAACGCCGCCGCCCAGCGCTATACCGAAGCGCGGCTCACCACCGCCGCCGAGGCGCTGATGGAGGGGCTGGCCGAGGACGCGGTCGATTTCCGTGACAACTACGACGGCTCCGAGCGCGAGCCGGTCGTCCTGCCTGCGGCCTTCCCGAACCTGCTCGCCAACGGCTCGTCGGGCATCGCGGTCGGCATGGCGACCAACATCCCGCCGCACAATCTCGACGAACTGCTTGCCGCCTGTCTGCATCTCGTGAAACATCCCGGCGCCTCGGACGAGAAGCTGCTCGACTTCATCCAGGGCCCTGACTTCCCCACCGGCGGCATCTGCATCGAGTCCCACGCCGCGATCAAACAGGCCTATTGCACCGGGCGCGGCTCGTTCCGCCTGCGCGCGCGCTGGCATGTCGAGGATCTCGGCCGCGGCCAGTGGCATGTCGTCGTCACCGAGGTTCCCTACCAGGTCGCCAAGGGCAAGCTGATCGAGCGGATCGCCGATCTCATCAACGCGAAGAAGGTGCCGGTTCTCGCTGATATCCGCGACGAATCCGCCGCCGACATCCGCGTCGTGCTGGAGCCGCGCACCCGCAGCGCCGATCCGGCGGCGATGATGGAGACGCTCTTCCGCCTCAGCGACCTCGAGACGCGGTTCGCGATGAACATGAACGTGCTGATCGACGGCCGGGTGCCGAAGGTCTCGACGCTCAAGGAAGTGCTGCGCGCGTTCCTCGATCACCGCCGCGACGTGCTTGTCCGCCGCTCGCGCCATCGGCTCGAAAAGATCGACGCCCGGCTCGAGATCCTTGGCGGCCTTCTTGTTGCCTATCTCAGTCTTGACCGCGTCATCGAGATCATCCGCTATGAGGACGAGCCGAAGGCGGTGCTGATCGCCGAATTCGCCCTCACCGACATACAGGCCGAGGCGATCCTCAACATGCGGCTGCGGAACCTCCGCAAGCTCGAGGAGATGGAGATCCGCGCCGAGCGCGACCGGCTCGAGGCCGAGCGTGCCGAACTGGTTGCGCTCCTCGCGTCCGACGATCTGCAGTGGTCCCGCATCACCGGGGAACTCCGCGACACCCGCAAGCGCTTTGGCCGGAACGCGTCCGGCGGCGCCCGCCGCACCGCGTTCGAGGACGCCCCCACGGTCAGCGAGATACCGCCCGAAGCGATGACCCCGCGCGAACCGATCACGATCATCGGCTCGCGGATGGGCTGGATCCGGGCGATGAAGGGCCATGTCACGCCCGATGCCGATCTCCGGTTCAAGGATGGCGACGGTCCGCTTTTCCACATCCATGCCGAGACCACCGACCGGCTCATCCTCTTCGCCACCAACGGCCGCGCCTATACGCTCAACTGCGCGTCGCTTCCCGGCGGCCGCAGCACCGGCGAGCCGGTCCGGCTGATGGTCGATCTGCCGAACGAGGCGGATGCCGTCGCGCTCCTCGTCCACCGTCCGGGGCGCAAGCTCCTCGTCGCCTCCTCGGCCGGTGATGGTTTCGTGGTGCCCGAGGACGAGATCGTCGCCCAGACCCGGGCGGGGAAGGGCGTGATGACGCTTAAGGAAGGTGTGCGTGCCGCCGTCTGCAAACCGGTCGCCGGCGATACCGTCGCGGTCGCCGGCGAGAACCGCAAGCTTCTCGTCTTCCCGCTTGCGGATCTGCCGGAAATGACCCGCGGCAAGGGCGTCCGCCTTCAGAAGTACAAGGACGGCGGCCTTGCCGATGCCCGCACGTTCACCCGTGCCGATGGCCTCAGCTGGTACGATTCCGGCGGCCGCACCCGCACCGAGCGCGATCTGAGTGACTGGACCGGCGTGCGGGGCTCCGCGGGCCGCATGGCGCCACGCGGATTTCCGCGCGACAATCGCTTTACGGACTGATCGTCGGGACGCAGGGCGCAGGTTGCGGAGCGGAGAGACATCCGGCGCCCATGCCGCGCCATACCCTCCGAAAGAAAATGTGCGCCGCAAGTTTCTTGCGGCGCACATTCCGGCTGCATCAGATCAGCGGCCGGCCTTCACGGCGCGCCGCCCGAAGCTCCGACACGAATGCCCGAACCAGAACCGCCAGCACGATCGCAACGATTGCGGGCCAGATGAGCACATAGAAACTGAGACCAAGGCTCGTCATGTTGCACTCCCTTCAGGGACGCCGATCGATGCAAGATCGGACGCCTCGTCGTCATCGAAATGGCTTGTTCTGCGCGCGATCGTGGCGAAATCGAACTCCTCGTCGCTTCTCCAGGACAGGGCGACGCAGAGCAGCATGCTGATCGCATAGGCCAGAAGCGACGCGGTGAGGACCGTATACTGATGCAGGAACCCCATTCCGAACGGCAGGACAGC
>CAYMOD010000041.1:0-11152 GCA_964391945.1 uncultured Rhodobacterales bacterium
AGCATCCCGCGTGGAGACAATCCGGCCCAAGCGGCGCACCGCCCGGCACGGCCGGCATCGTCCCCGTCCCGACCGCGAGAGCCCGGCTCCGCGCGACCGAGCCGTCAGCGAGATGCAGTGCGAAACCCGTGCCGTCATGCTCGACCGCCTCGACGCCGCGGTCGAAATGCGCCGATGCAAGTCCTTCTGCTGCCCAGGCCATATAGGCCGTGAACTCGATCCGCGACACCGCCTCGAACCGGCCCCCGAGAAAATCGAAGAAACGCCCGTGCGTCACGAGGTAATTCAGGAAGCTCCACCGGCTGGTCGGCATCACCGGCGTGACCAGATCCTTCAGATACGACGTCTGCATCATCGCATCGGCAAAGGCGAGGCCCGGATGCCAGGCGAAATCCGCGCGGCGTTCGAAGAAGGCAGATCGCAGGCCCTCCACCTCGCTTGCCAGTGCGGCAAGGCTCAGGTTGAACGGACCGAGCCCCACGCCCGCGAGGTCCTCAGCGATGCTCATATCGTTCTCCATTGCCGGTGCAAGACCACCAGCGGCAGGGCCAACCCGCCAGCTGCGAGAAAGGGAAGCGCCACCGGGCCCAGGGCCATCGAGGCCGAGCCGATCGCCACGCCGAGCGCCATGCCGCCGCTGATGGCCGTGGCGTGCCAGCCGGCCGCCGATCTGCGGACGCCCGGCACGCTTCGCGTCAACACGGTGAAGAGGTGTCCGGTAAGCACCAGACCGGCCGCGCCACCTGCCACCGCACTGAGCACGGCAACAAGGGCCAACGTGCCGGAGGCGAGCGGCATCGCCATGATCGAAGCGGCAAGACAGCCCGCAGCGACCCTCGCCGTCCGGGCTCCAGCCTCTGGCGCGAGCCAGCGATGCGCTGCGACATGGCCAAGACTGGCCGCCGCGAGACACATGCCCGTCTGTCCGGCCGCTGTCGCGGCGCCGGCGCTCGTCGTCTCGAGCAGCGGCGCCAATGCGATCTGCGCCGAGCCAAGACAGCCGCTGACCAGCATCGGGATCGCGAGCGCCCCGACTTCCGGCGCTGCCGCCCGCGGTGAAGCCAAGGGCGTCCAGTCGATGCGCGGAAACCGGGTCAAACCGAAAACGGCCCCGAAAGCGGCCGGAAACATCGGCAGGATCGCAGACACTGCCAGCATCGGCCCGATCAGGGCAGCGCTCAAGCCCCGGCCGATCACGGCCCACGATTGCGCCAATGCCAGCGACCGCCGCGGCGAGACCGGTGCGTCGATACTGGCGCTCTGCGCGCTGATGAGCAAAGTCGCGGCCGCAACACCCTGAGCGAGCCGGGTAGCCGCGAGCAGCGGCAGGAGGAGGACAGCCCCGCCGGGAGGCGGCGCCGCAATCAGCGCCGCCATCATTCCCGAAGTGACGAGCATCACCCACAGCGCCGTCCGGACATGCGATCGATGTGCGCGGGCGCCAACCACCGGCAGCGTCGCGGCGGCCGCGAGCATGCCGCACGCTACCGCGCCTCCAATCGCGTGGGACGGTATTTCGAACCGTTCGACCAGCAACGGGAGCATCGCCACCAGGGCCGTCTGCTGGAAGGCATAGCCGGCGAGCGCTGGTCCGAAAGCGATGGGCGAGGGCGGGGACATGAGCCTCCACAGGTCCGACAGAAATGGTCAATAAAATAGTTGACCACTTTAGTAAACTGTTTACGCTCACCATTCGATTGCGAATTGGAGGAGACGGGTGAGCGGGACCGGGGAGATGGCGGCCTTGACCGCGTACCTGAACGCAGCCTTGCGCGAAAGTTGTCTCGATGCGGCCCATCTCGACGGCGACAGGCTGGTCTTTCGCGACGATCGGGGGCGAAGCGTGTCGGTCGGAGTGCGCTCTCGCTCGAGTTTTCGGCTGCTGTTCTGCGAACCGGTCACCATTGACGGGTGCCGCACGGAGGTCGAGACGCTTCTTTCGAAACTGGCGGCGGCCGGAGGAGCCACCTTCCGGCATCGTGTGCTCGACAGCCTGGCGAACAGCCGGGCAGCTCCGCCAGGCGCGGGCAATCCCGAGCGCTGGACGTTCGTCGAAGCGGAACAGGCGCTGAAGTTCGGCCATCCTCACCACCCGAATCCGCGCAGCCGCGACGAGATGCCCCTGACGGATGCACGGATTTATGCGCCTGAACATGGCGGTTCGTTCCCGCTGTTCTGGATCGGCGCCGATCCGGAGCGGCTTGAGCTGTCAGAGGGCGCGCCCGCGCGATTCGCGGCGCTGGCGCAGGCAGACCGCGCACCGGATCCGGGCCGTCGCATCGCGATCCCCTGGCATCCATGGCAGGCTGAGCGCCTGCGCGCCCGCAAGGATGTCGCGCGCCTGGAGGCCGCAGGAGGCTTCGCCGTCCTTGGCCCGGGACGCGGCACCTGGTCGGCGACGGCCTCCATGCGCTGCGTGCACGGCTGGCACGCGCCGGCGATGCTGAAGATCTCGCTGTCGCTCCGCCTGACGAATTCGCTCCGCGACCTGTCCGCGCGCGAGGTCCTGCGGGGCGTGCAGATCTCGGTGCTTCTCGCGTCGCCGATCGGTGGCGAGATCAGGGCTGCCTTCCCGAGGCTGGTCATCCTCGCCGAACCCGGATTCGCGGCGCTGCGCGACGAAGCCGGCGCTCCGATTGCGTCCTCCCTGGTCGTTCTGCGTGACAACCCGTTCCGTGATCCGGCCGCGCCCGGACCGGTCATGCTCGCCAGCCTGTGTGAGCCCGGCGAGGGAGGACGATCTCCCCTCGGACGCATCGTCCTGCGCCTTGCCGCCCGTGCGCCGGCCCATCCGGTGGCGCGCGCCTGGTTTCGGCGGTTCCTGGACGAGGCCATCCTTCCGATACTCGAACTCCGCGCCCGATGGGGCCTGCTCTTCGGCGCGCACCAGCAGAATCTGATGCTCGTGCTTCGTGACGGCTGGCCGGCCGGGGCCATGGTGCGCGACTGCCAGGGCACCGGCCACCTGACGGATTTCCACGACACTCTCGTCCGCGTCTGTCCCGGCCTTGGCGAAGGCGCCGAGAACATCGTGGACGCCGCGCTCGGCGACGGGCTTCTGACCTACTATGTCATCGTCAATTCGGTGCTGAACACCCTGGCGACACTGGTCCTCGATGGCCTCGCGCCCGAGGAATCGCTGATCGAGGAATGGCGCGACTTCCTGCGCGCCAGTCACGCCTCCACACCCGGGGATCCGACGCTCTACGAGCGGCTGTTGAACGACCGGGACCTGACCTGCAAGGCGAACTTCGCCACCAGCCGCAGCGGCGTGAACGAGGCAGACGGCGATGCGCGTGGACAGCGCGCCGCATTCATCGCGCTGCCGAATCCCGCCCACGTGAAGGAGCCCGTATGACAGCAACGCTTGCGTCCCGGCCGCCCGAACAGGATCGAACCCGCGCGACGGCCGATATCTGGCGTGTCATTGAAACGGCATTCGCCGATCCCCGGCGGGAGACCGTCGAGATCCCGCTCAGCGAGTTGCTCGCCGCCGGACTCACCCCGCGCGACCTGCGCTGCGCCTGTCTGGCGGACGGCCATGCCGTGGTGGAGCGGAGCGGGTTCTACCAGAGCGCCGGCCTCTGGATAACGCATCCTTCGGCGCTGCCCCTGTCCACATCGCTCGTGCCGGGCCCGAACGGCCGTGACCATCCGCAACGACCGCCCGCGCCCGAAGGCGAGGTCTATTCCCGCTTCGATCCGGTCGCGCAGGTGACCGTCAGCTTTCGCGCGGTCGAGATCGAGCGGGACCTCGACATGTTCCATCGCTGGCAGAACGATCCGCGCGTCGCGTTCTTCTGGGAAGAGAACAAGCCCAGGGACGAACTGCGCCAGTTTCTTCAGGAGCGCCACGACGATCCGCACGTCTTTTCGGTGATAGGCTGTTTCGACGGCGAGCCAGCCGGGTATTTCGAAACCTACTGGGCGCGCGAGGATCGCCTCGGCGCGCATTATGACGCCGCTCCCTGGGATCGCGGCTGGCACGGGCTGATCGGCGAGGCCGCACATCTCGGGCGGCGCAAGACGGCTGCATGGCTGCGCGCGCTCACGCATTACCTGTTCCTCGACTGCCCGATGACCGGGAAGGTCGTCGGCGAGCCGCGCGCCGATCACGTGAAGCTGCTGCGCTATGCCGACGAGGTCGCCTACAGGAAAATCAAGGAGTTTGATTTCCCGCACAAGCGGGCCGCACTGATGCATTGCCACCGCGCCGAGTTCTTCGCGCGCGTCCGATTGTGATCGATCCGCTCTGGCCCCGGGTCGCCCGGCGCTGGCTTGCGAAGGCGATCAGCGAGCTTGCCTGGGAGGAGGTGCTGACGCCGGAGAACGGACGGCTGCGTCTCGCGTCGGGGATCGAGTATCGCTTCCGCGGTGTCAGGCGGATCTGGGACAACCTCGACATCGATCCCGCCAGCCTCGCACGCGGCGGCGGCGGGTTGTGTCCGTTCCAGTTCGTGATCGACGCCCGGAAGGAACTCGGGATGTTGCCCGCTGCCGAGGCGATGTTCCTGCGTGAGCTTTCTACCACGCTGACCCGGGATCTCGCGATCGCGCGAAGCTGGGGCAGGCTCACCGCCGACGAGTTGATCGAGCTTCCGGGCGATGCACTTCATGCCGCACTCGAGGGACACCCGAAAGCGGTCGCCAACAAGGGGCGGCTCGGATGGGGCGAGGAGGATCATGCGCGCCATGCCCCTGAAGCGCAGGCGCCGATCCGGCTGGAATGGCTGGCGGTCGACCGGCGCGACGCCGTCATCGGCCGGTCGGAAGCCTGGAGCGAGGCCGCCCTGCTTGCCGCCGTGCTCGGCCCGGAAGCGGCCGCGCATCTCCGCGAAGCCGCCGGCAGCGGATGCGTGCCGGTGCCGGTCCATCCCTGGCAGTGGGATTCCGTGCTCGCCCAGACACTCTGCGGCGCGCTCGCCACCGGGCGCATCCGGCACCTCGGCCGCCATGGGCCGGACTTCCTCGCCACGCCCAGCCTGCGCACGCTGACACCGCGTGACGGCGGCACGTTCGAGGTGAAGCTGGCGCTCGGCGTGCTCAATACGTCGGCCTGGCGTGGCATTCCGGGCAAGTTCATCGCAGAGAGCGGCGCGATCTCGGACTGGCTGACGCGGATCATTGCCGACGACCCCGTTCTGGCCCCGCGGGTCACGGTGCAGCGTGAGGTGCTCGGCATCTGGTACCGCGATCCGATCTTTGCCCAATCGCCGGAGGCGCCCTATCGGTGGCATGAATCGTTGGGGGCAATCTGGCGTGAGCGGCCTCAGGTCTCGTCGGCCGAGGATCGCGTGGTTCTGGCGGCAGCCCTGTTTCACACAGGATGCGACGGCGTGCCGCTTGCGGCAGCCTTTGCCCGCCGCGCCGACGTGGCGCTCGAAGACTGGCTCGCGCAGCTTTTCGAGGCAACGGTCGTGCCGCTCTGGCACCTGATGGCGCGGTTCGGCCTCGGCTTCATCGCCCACGGCCAGAACATCGGCGTCAGATTGCGCGGCGGCTTGCCGGTCGGCCTCGTGCTGAAGGATTTTCAGGGCGATCTCGACCTCGTCGACCGCGACTTCCCGGAAAATACCGGCCTGCCCGCTTCGGCGCGTGCCGTCCTGCCACGAAAGCCGCCGGAATACATTGTCCACGATATCCAGACTGCGCATTTCGTGACGGTATTGCGGTTCCTTTCCGCCGCGCTCGACCGCTCCGGGACAATTGACGAACGCACCTTCTACGGCATCCTGCGGCGTGTGCTTTCCAGGCACCGCGCTTCCTGGCCTGCACTTGAACCACGCTTCGCCCTGTTCGAACTCTTCGCGCCGACCATGCCGCGCGTCTGCATCAACCGGGTTCGTTTCGCGATCGGTTACGAAGATACTGCAGCTCGCCCGCTCCCCGCCCTCGGCACGGAACTGAAGAATCCACTGGCGCTCGTCGATTCTGGATGTTGACAATTATAATCAACTTTTAGAGACTTATGCTCGCGCCAAGCGCATGCCAGATGTGAGCGGACACGAACCGCCCATCAAGCCCCGATATCCACATCAAAATCGAACGGCCAGCGCCAGACAGGTGCGGCCGATGGAGGAAGAACTATGGCAACATTTCCATCAACATTGGGTGGTGGCGGTCTGACCTTCGGCACCGAGGGCGACGACCTGATCTCGGGCGGTCGTGGCTCGTCCGTCGTCCACGCGGGCGGCGGCAACGATGGCGTGCGCCTCGGCTATGCGGACGATATCGCTTATCTCGGCGAGGGCGATGATGTCGCCTACACCGAAGCCGGTGACGATCTGGTCTACGGCGAGGCCGGTGATGACCTCATCTACACCGGCAGCGGCAACGACTGGGCCGATGGCGGCGAAGGCAACGATTCCCTCTACGGCTCCGACGGCAACGACCAGCTGTTCGGCCGGGAAGGCGACGATCTCATCCACGGCGGCGAGGGCAACAATGCCCTCTACGGATCGGAAGGCAACGATCTGATCCACGGCGGGTCGGGCATCGACGTCGTGTTCGGCGGCGAAGATAACGACATCATCCTCGGCGGCGACGGCAACGACTGGATCGCGGGCGGTGAAGGCGACGACCAGATCTACGGACAGGGCGGCGACGACATCCTGTCGGGGGGAGATGGCGCGGACCAGTTCTTCTATACGGGCAACGATGGCGTCGATACCCTCCGCGGTTTCGATGCCGAGTTCGATCAACTCATGATTGCCAGCAACATCAATGGGACCGGCATCGCGGACGTTTCGGATTTTGCCTCGCGGGTCACCGACACCGAAGCCGGCGCTTCGGTCGATCTCGGCGCGGAAAGCTCCCTGTTGCTTGAAGAAGTCGCCGCGGCGGACGTTACCGCCAGCCTGAGCGACTATTTCGCCCTGGTCTGACGGCCGAGGGTCCGGCGCTTCAGTGCCGGACCCACCACCACCCCGGATGCCCGATCCCGATGAAGTTGCGCGGCCAGACCGTTGGAAGGATGCGGATGAGAATGCAAAAAGGCCGGCGCGGCGAGCTGAAGGAAGGGTTGGCCGGCCTCGGCGTCTGGTTCTGGGCGATCGGGATCTTCAGCATCTTCGCCAACCTCCTGATGCTGACCGGGCCGATCTACATGCTCCAGGTCTATGATCGGGTGATCGGCAGCCGGTCGGAAGAGACGCTTCTCGTGCTCAGCGTGCTCATGGCAGGGCTCTACCTGGTGATGGGCATCTTCGACCATGTGCGCAGCCGACTCGCCGCCCGGATCGGCGCCGCCTTCCAGTCGCGGCTGGACGACCGCGTGTTCCGCCTCGGGCTTGACCGGGCCCTCGTCACCGGCGAGCGTGCGCGGCCGGCCTCCGGGCTCAAGGATCTCGAGGCGATCCAGCGCCTTCTTGCCTCTCCCGTGATGCTGGCGATATTCGACATACCCTGGGTGCCGTTCTTCGCCGCGGTCATTTTCATCTTTCATCCCTGGCTCGGCTGGCTTGCCCTTGGCGGCGCCGCGGTGCTTGTCGTGATCACCTGCCTCAACCAGGTGCGGACAAAGCCGCTGGAAGCGGAGGCAAGCCGATTGTCGCTGGTCGGCGACGGTCTCGCGGAAGCCATGCGCCAGCAGGCAGAGACGGTACGGGCGCTCGGCATGACGGGCAGCGTATCACGACGATGGAAGCACCTGCGCAGGCAGGCTCTGGCGGCCCGGATCGATACGACCGACCGGATGGGTGCCTATACCAACGCCGCCAGGATCTGGCGCTACTTCCTCCAGTCGGCCATCCTCGGTCTCGGCGCCTGGCTGGTGATCCAGGGCGAAATGACGGCGGGTGGCATGATTGCCGCCTCGATCCTGCTCGGGCGCAAGCTCCAGCCGGTCGAGCAGGTGATCGCCGGGTGGCCGCTGGTGCTGCGGGCGCGCGCCGCCTGGCGCAACCTGGACGAGGCACTCGAGGCCCATCCGCAGGTCGCGCCGCCCCTTGCCCTGCCGCGGCCGCGTGCCCTGGTGGAGGTGAGCCAGCTGACCGTCTTTCCGCCCGACCAGCAACGCGCGAGTCTCAGGATGCTTTCGTTCGTGCTCCAGCCCGGACAGGCGCTCGGGGTCATCGGCGCAAGCGCCTCGGGCAAGTCGACCCTGGCCCGGGTGTTGACAGGCATCTGGCGGCCCGCCGCGGGCAGCGTTCGTCTCGGTGGGGCGGCATTCGATCAGTACGAGCCGGAAGCGCTCGGCCGGCTGGTCGGTTGCCTTCCCCAGGACGTCGTCCTGTTCGCCGGCACCGTGGCCGAGAATATCGCGCGCCTGGATCCGGATCCGGACCCGGAAGCGGTGGTCGCGGCCGCGGAACGCGCCGGTGCGCACGCCATGATCCTCGGCCTGGCCAAGGGCTACGACACCCCCGTCGCGGTCGGCGGCGCGGGTCTTTCCGGCGGCCAGCGTCAGCGCATCGGGCTTGCCCGCGCGCTTTACGGCGACCCCGTTCTCCTCGTGCTCGACGAGCCCAACTCGAATCTTGACGCTGAAGGCTCGGATGCGCTGAACGGGGCCATCCGCACCGCCAGGGACGAAGGACGCGCGGTAATCGTCATGGCGCATCGGCCGACCGGTATCGCCGAATGCGACCTCCTCCTCGTCCTCGAAAACGGTGTGGCGCGTGCGTTTGGTCCGCGCGACGAGATCCTGCGCGCCCGTGTCAAGAACCATGCCCAGATCGTCGGCGCACCAACGCTTGCTGCCGAGGGCGGGAAAGGATGATCGAAGGAAACCCGGCCAACGATCCCGCCCGGCCACCAGACCTTCCCTCCGACACTTCTCCTGTCGGATGGGGCGGCCGGCGGTATATCGGCCTCGGGCTGGTGACTCTGGCGCTCTTTCTCGGCGGTTTCGGCAGCTGGTCCATCCTGACCGAAATCTCCGGAGCCGTCATCGCTTCGGGCCGGCTTGAAGTCCAGGGCAACCGGCAGATCGTTCAGCACCCGACCGGCGGTGTCGTCGACGAGATTCTCGCGCGGGATGGCGATCGTGTCGAGGCAGGAGCGGTGCTGCTGAAGCTCGACGGCGAGCAGACGCGCTCGGAATTCGCTGTCGTCGAGGGCCAGCATCTCGAGATGCTGGCGCGCATGGACCGGTTTGCCGCCGAGCGCGACCGTCGCAAGAAAATCCGTTTCCACGAGGAACTCGTCCGACGGGGGATCGACGATCCCGCGACCCGCGCAACCATGGCGGCCGAAGTCGAGCAGTTCGACCTTCGCCGCGCCGCCGTCGCGGAGGAGGTAGCGGCGCTTCGCGAGCGCCAGATCCAGATAGAGCGGCAAAGCGAAGGGCTCACGGCGCAAAATGAATCGGTCGCCCGGCAGAAGGCGATCATGTCGCAGACCGTCGCGCGCCAGCTGTCGCTGTTCGAGCAGGGGATCGGTACGAAAACGCAACTTCAGGACTCCGAGCGCGAACTGGCGCGGCTGGAAGGTGTCGAGGGTATGATTGCCGCCGCTCTTGCCGAGAACAAGGCAAGGGTCGCGGAAATCGACATCGACGTCCTGCGCCTTGGCAGCGATCTTCGAAAAGAGGCCGCCGAAGGCTTGCGCGACCTTGAATTCCGGGAGATCGAACTGCGCGAGCGCCACCGGGCACTCAAGCGCGAGATCGCGGCCCTCGAATTGCAGGCGCCAGTTGCAGGAACGATCTATGGCTCGAACGTCGATACGCTCCGCTCCGTGCTTCGAGCAGCGGAGCCGGCGATGTTCGTGGTGCCAAACAATGCACCACTGGTTGTGCAGGCCAGGATCGAGCCGGACCGGATCACGGATGTAACAGTGGGTCAGCATGCGGTAGTGCGGTTCCCGAGCCTGAACACAGGCACGACTCCCGAGGCTGTCGGTCGGGTCGTCGGGACTTCGGCTGATGCCATTCACGAAGAGAGCGGCAGGAGTTACTACCTTGTCGAGATCAATCTGACCGAGATCGCCGGCTGGCACTTCAAGGGCTATGATCTTCTTCCCGGCATGCCCGTGGATCTCTTCATCAGCACCGCCGCACGGAGCCCGATCAGCTACCTCGCAAAGCCCTTCACGGACTATCTCACCAAGGCCATGCGCGAGTCCTGATCATGATCGGTCAGAGCGCTTTCGACACAGCGGACCCATCTGCTGACTCGGAAATCGCGATCCGTCAGCAAGACAGAGCGCCCGGTCCGAGGCAATCGGATCGGAAAGCGCTCCAGGTCCACAGCCCGCTCAAGGCTGGGCGACAGGCCGGATGCACCGCCTGCTACCCCGCGCAAGGGGCGAAAGGCCTTGATCCTGCAGCCGGCCTGTTTCAGCTCCAGCGCGAAGTCCCGGCATCTGTGAGCATCGCCCGCCCCCCTGGAAGTTCGGCTCATCATCCGTCTGGACCATGAGCCGAACTTCCAGCCATCCTGCTGATCCACTGGCGGAAGCCTGCAGGGGCATCGAGGCGGGTGATCCGTCTCAATGCTGGGGAGCCCCCGCCCTGCCCACAATGGTGAAATCGACATGCCCGGGAGCGATGATCCGTAGGTTGCGCATCATCCCGAGATCCTCGTGATAGAGAATGTGGCCGTGGAGGACGAAACTGCCGATGTAGCGTTTGTATGCCGGGCGCAGGACCATCTCCACTTCCCCCGCCTCTCCTGGCGGCGCGAGGATGATCGTTTCCTTGAACACGTCTTTCATGCCCGGATACGCGGTCGGAACCTCGTTACCCTATCGTTCACGTCGAGCGCGACGGCAAGGTCACGCGTGGTCGTGGTCCCGTCCACCGTTACCTGCTTGTTGACAGCGATGATCTCGAAGGGACTGACGTGGATGTGGAGCGGGGGGTGCATCGGCGCTCGTCAACCGCCCCTTGGCGACGTCGCCGAGGATCAGAAGGATGGCATCGAGCGGACTGTCGCTGTAGCGAACCACGCCGAAGGCGGGTACCGGCTGATCCGGCGCCGTCCACCGGTAACCTGATGCCCGCCCTGGGCAGCCATCAGCCGCTTCGTTGACGTCTCCCACGCCCCAGGAAGGCGCAGACTATTCCACCGCCGCAGGCGGTGATGCAGGTCGATCGGGAGTGGCTCTAATCAAGGGCCTGGAGGGGGCTTCATGCGTGGGCGCCCTCTCGCCTACGGTCCCGCCCGCCCCTATTCTCCGGCCGACCACCTTTCGAGAGCCGCCTCGTCCG
>CAYMOD010000042.1:0-11109 GCA_964391945.1 uncultured Rhodobacterales bacterium
CTTCTACACGCTGATCCTCACCTTCATCTTCGCCCCCTATTTCGCCGCGACCGTCGCCGGCGACCCGGTCACCGGTCAGGCGCTCTGGGGGACGGCGGCGGCGATTGCCGGCGTGACGGTGGCGGTCCTCGCCGCACCCCTGGGCGCGATCGCCGACCGGACCGGGGCACGAAAACCCTGGGTGCTCGCCTTCTCGCTTCCCTTCGTCGCCGGCTGCGCCGGGCTCTGGTTCGCCGAACCCGGGATGGCGGCGCCGCTCCCCGTCCTCGTCGCCTTCGCGCTTGCCTATCTCGGCTCCGAGTTCTGCCTGATCTTCACCAACGCGATGCTGCCCGCGCTCGGGCCGCGCGCGGCGGTCGGGCGGATCTCGGGCTCGGGCTGGGCGATCGGCTATCTTGGCGGACTGCTGTCGCTCGTTCTCATCCTCGCCTTCGTGGCGCCGGCGCCAGGTTCGGAGCGGACGCTGGCAGGGCTCGCGCCGGTCTTCGGCCTCGACCCGGGCTCGGGCGAGCCTGAACGCGCCACCGGGCCCTTCGCGGCGCTCTGGTACGTGATCTTCGCCCTGCCGCTCTTCCTCTGGACGCCCGATGCACCACGCGTCCGGGCGCGCGGCGCGGTCGGCGCGGGGCTCAAGGACCTCCTTGCCACCATCCGCACCATCCGTGGCAAAGGCACGCTTCCCGTCTTCCTCCTCGCCTCGCTCTTCTACCGCGACGGGCTTGCGGCGCTCTTCGTCTTCGGCGGCATCTTCGCGGCGGGCGTGCTCGGCTGGGGGATGTTCGAGCTTGGCGCCTTCGGCATCCTCGCCTCGGTGACCGGGGCGCTGGGCGCCTGGGCAGGGGGCCGGGCTGACGCGCGGCTCGGGCCGAAACCGGTGGTGACGGCCTGCGTCGTCGGATTGATCGGGGTCTGCCTTCTCGTGCTCCTGACCGGCCGGGAGGCGGTGGTATTCCTGCCGGTAGCGGAGGGCTCGCGCCTGCCGGATGCCGTCTTCCTTTTCGCCGGCGCGGCGCTCGGGGCGTTCGCGGGCGCGGTGCAGGCGGCCTCGCGCACCCTCCTCGTCGATCAGGCCGAAGGGCAGATCGCGCCGGCGCAGGCCTTTGGCCTCTATGCGCTTTCCGGCAAGGCGACCGCCTTCATCGGTCCTGCCCTGATCGCCGCCGCCACCGAATGGACAGGCTCGCAGCGGCTCGGGGTGAGCCCGGTGATCGCGCAGTTCCTCGTGGGTCTCCTTCTGCTATACTGGGTAAAAACGCTCCCGCGGACAGGCACGGAACCGGCATGAGACTTCTCCCCCTTCTGCTCGCGCTCGCCCTCATGGCGGGCACGGGCGCCGAGGCGCAGTCCGCGCGCGCCCTCTTCTCCGCGCAGGCGAGCCCTTCCGCCCACGCGCCACACGCGATCGGCCGGCACGGCCAGGGCTGCCTCGCCGGCGGCGTCCGCCTCCCCGAGAGCGGACCGGGCTGGCAGGCGATGCGGCTCGGGCGCAACCACCGCTGGGGCCACCCGAAAACGCTCGCCTTCATCGACCGGCTGAGCCGGCAGGCGATCGCTGCCGGCTGGCGCGGCCTCTATGTCGGCGACATCTCCCAGCCGCGCGGCGGGCCGGCGCCGGGTCATGCTTCGCACCAGATCGGGCTCGACGTCGATATCTGGATGCTGCCGCCCGCCCGCCTCGACCTCAGCCGGGGCGAACGCGAACGGATCTCGTCGATCTCGGTGCGCTCGGCCGATGGCCGCGCGGTGAACGGCAACTGGACCGCTTCCCACCACCGTATCCTCGAGGCGGCGGCACGCGACCCGGAGGTGGAGCGCATCTTCGTCACCGGCCCGGTGAAGCTCCGGATGTGTGCCGACGCGGGCGCGCGTGACCGCGGGTGGCTCGCGAAGATCCGGCCGTGGTGGGGGCATGACACCCATTTCCACGTCCGCATGACCTGCCCCGCCGGCCAGCCCGGCTGCGTGGCGCCCGATCCGCTGCCGCCCGGCGACGGCTGCGCCGAGGCGGTGTGGTGGGTGACCGAAGCGCTTGAGCCACCCGACCCGGACGCGCCGCCGCCGCCACCGCGGCCGGAACTCCGTCTTGCCGATCTGCCGCCGCAATGCCGGACGGTGCTCGAGACCCCATGATCCGGATCGCCCTCGCCCTTCTCGCACTCGTCGCCGGGGCGGGGGTGGCTGGCCCGCCGGTGGTGCGGCTCGACGCCGATGTCACCTGGCACGAGAATGTGGAGGGGTTTGGGGGTTTCTCGGGATTCGAGGTGCTCGACGGCGGCGCGCGGTTCGTCGCCGTCTCCGATTCCGGGCGCTGGGCGACCGGGCGGATGGAGCGGCGGGACGGAAGGCTGATCGCCGCGATACTCGAACGATCGGGGCCGCTCCTTGCCATCGACGGGACCGTCCTCACGGGGCGCGACATCGATGCCGAGGGCCTCGCCATCGATGCAGGAGGGCGCATCTACGTCTCGTTCGAGCATTTCCACCGCATCCGGCGCTACGACCGGATCGACGGGCCGGCCGCCCCGGTGCCGGACCACCCCGCCTTCCCCCGGTTGCAGGAAAACTCCGGGCTCGAAGCGCTGGCGATCGACGCCGATGGCATTCTTTACGCGATCCCCGAACGGTCGGGTGCGCTCGACCGGCCCTACCCGGTCTTCCGGCTCAGAGACGGGATCTGGGATACCGATCTCGAGCTGAAACGCGCGCCGCCCTTCCTCGTCACCGGCGCCGACTGGGGGCCGGACGGACGGCTCTACATACTCGAGCGCGACTTCTCGCTGCTGGGGTTTCGCACGCGGATACGGCGTTTCGTGCTCGGACCGGAGGGGTTCGACGCCGGCGAGACCCTGATCGAGACCGAACGGCGCGAGCTCGACAACATGGAATCGATCTCCGTCTGGGAGGACGATGCCGGACGGATACGGATCACGCTCATCTCCGACGACAACTTCTTTCCGCTGCAGCGGACGATGTTCGCCGAATACGTGATCGAGGAGGATCACCTCGCCCGCGACGCGCCAGGGCCCCCATGAAAAACCCCGCCGGAGCGGGGCTTGCACAGGCAGGCATGGCAGGCCGGATGCCTACTTGATCTTGCCTTCCTTGAACTCGACATGTTTGCGCGCGACCGGGTCGTACTTGCGGACGGTCATCTTCTCGGTCATCGTACGCGAGTTCTTCTTGGTGACGTAGAAATAGCCGGTGCCGGCGGTCGAGTTCAGCCGGATCTTGATCGTGGTCGGCTTGGCCATGCTTCCCTTCCCGCGGTCGCCCGCAACGCTTGCAGAGGGGCGCACCCGCCGCGCACCCCGAAATCCGAGACCGCCCTTCTACGCGGAATTGCCCGGCTGTCAAGACGGCGTGCCCCATGGCCACGGGCCGGGAACGGCTATCCCGATGCCCGCGCGGCGGCGGTCACTCCCGTGGAAGTGATGTAGGATACATACCGGTCGTGATGGTAGAAGGGCACCGGCCTGGGCGCGCCACGACCAGCGAGGATCGCCTCGATCTCGGAAAGGGCGATCCCGGTGATGCGCGCAAGCGGCAGCGCCCGCGCGGCGGCGAGATCCACCCATTGCAGGCAGCCGAGTTCGCCGCAGGCGCGCGAGAAGTCCGCCGGATCGCTGCAGAGAGCGGCAGCGCGGGCGAGGAAGAAACGCGCGTCAAAGCGGCGCGGACGCCCCGGCGGCGTCACTGCCCGGAAGACGAAGCGCAGGCTGCTCGCATCGGGCCGGATACCGGCCTCCAGCATCGGGCGCAGCGTCACCGGCGCGCGCGGCGCAAGGGCGGCTGCCGCCGGATCGGGAGTGCCGAGCGCAAGGCCGGTTTCCTCCCAGAGTTCGCGGATGGCCGCGACCGCAAGCGCCCGCGCCTGGCCGGGCGGCGTCTCCACCGCGAGCAGGCGTTCGGTCTCCGGCGCGACCGGCAGCGTCTCGGCAAGCGCGCGATCCTCGGGATCGAGCGCGCCGCCGGGAAAGACGAATTTCGAGGGCATGAAAACCGCGCGGGTGCCGCGCTGGCCCATCAGGATCCGCGGTCCGTCGCGATCCTCGCGGACAAGAATGATCGTCGCCGCGTCGCGGATCGGCTGGGGTTGCGGCGCCGCGGCCAGGCTCACGGGCGCGAGGGCGCCTCGCCTTCCCCGCCGAACCCGTGCATCCGCCGCGACCACTGCAGCCCGATGAACGTGCCCTTGAACCGCGGCAGGAGGAAGAGCGACACCGCGACGATGAAGACCGAGAGCGTGCTGGCCATCACGATCGGCGACGGCTGCCACAGGTCCCACATGATCAGCATCAGCGGCGCGAGCAGATGCCCGGACACGACCAGTGTCGCCCAGGCCGGTCCGTCATCGGCGCGCTGATGATGGAGCGCCTCGTTGCAGCTCGGGCATTCGTGGCGGACCGTGAGATAGCCCTCGAACAGCGCCCCCTCGCCGCAGGCGGGGCATCGGCAGCGCCAGCCCTTCATCAAGGCGGGACCAACCGGCCGGTCGGCGTTCGGATCGTCCGGGACAGGGATCGGACCCGGAGCGGCGATCAAGTGCGGGGCGTGGACGATTTCGCTCATGCGCTGCCTTATAGCCCCGGACGCGACGTTTGCCCAGCCATCAGATCTCGCGAAAGCGTGATCGGCACAGGCGACGGATCGGCGCCGCCGGTCCGTGAAAGGGAGGTGAACGGCAGGACAGTCCGCCGTCGCAGAACAGGGAATATGTCCATGAACACCCGCACTCTCACCGCGTTCCTCGCCGCCGCCTCGGTGTTGGGGACCGGCGCCGCGCTTGCCGGCGACCGCGACCACCGTCACGACCACAAGGGCGCGGCGATGCACCACGAGATGCACCACGGGGCGATGCTCGACTTCGACGCGGTGGCCGGTGCCGATGCCGACAGCGTCGACCGCGAGCAGCTCGAAGCCTGGGGCATCGAACGGCTGGGCGAGTTCGATACCGACGGCAACGGCGTCCTCGACCGCGAGGAGATCGCGGCGACGCTGCCCGAGATGCCGCGCTTCCCGCTGATGGTCTTCGCCGGCGATCCGACCGAGGCGCGGGTCGATCGCGTCCTGCAGATGCTGGAGGCCGAGGAGGCGGGCGAGGTCACCCTCGAGGCGGTGGCCGCGCGGCAGGTCGACTTCCTGATGCGCTATCTCGACCATGACGAGGACGGCGTCATCACCCGGGAAGAGGCCGAGGCCGGTCCCGCCCGGGATCGCGGGAAGGAGCGGGACCGTGAGCACGACCGGCGCGACGGCGATCGCCGGGAGCATGATCGCGACTGATCGTGACCGGCGCGGCGGCCCGCCTCATGATCCCCCGCGACGGATGCGGGCCGCCGCGCCATAGTCTCCGGCATGGATGCCGAGGTTTCCGAGGGTGGGGAGGCGGACGACGCGCTCCTCGCACGGGCGGCGGCGGGTGAGGCCGCCGCCGCCCGGACGCTTGCGCTCCGGCACCTGCCGCAGGTCCTCGCGGCGGCCGAGCGCATGCTCGGCGAGCGGACGGAGGCCGAGGATGTGGCGCAGGAGGCGATGCTGCGGCTCTGGCGCATGGCGGAGGATTGGCAGCCGGGCCGGGCGCAGCTCGCGACCTGGCTCTACCGGGTGGCGGCGAATCTCGCCATCGACCGGTTGCGACGCCGCCGCCCGGCCGCGCCGGTCGCGGTCCTCGAAACCCTTCCCGATCCGGGGCCGGGGGCCGAGGCCGCACTCGCCGGGCGCGACCGCGCGGCGGCGCTCGACGCGGCGCTTCTCGCCTTGTCCGAGCGCCAGCGCCTCGCCATCGTGTTGCGGCATATCGAGGAACTCTCTCAGGAGGAGGTCGCGGCGGTGATGGAACTCTCGGTGGAGGCGGTGGAGAGCCTGCTGTCGCGCGGGCGGCGCAGCCTTCGCGCGATGCTCCTGCCGCAGCGCGCTGCGCTCGGCCTCGACGGGTGGTGAGGGAGAGGTGACGGAAGGAAGCGGAAGAAAGTCGCGGGTGAACGCAGCCGGCCGGGACGAGGGCGATCTCGCGCCGTTCTTCGCGGCGGGCCGCGCGGCACGGCCGGTGCCGGGCATGCGGCTCCTTGAGGCCGTGCTCGCCGACGCCACGGCGGAGGCGCAGCCGTCTCGTCGCCGGGGCTGGCCGGCGCAGCCATCTCGTCGCTGGCGATGGCCGGCGGTGGCCGTTCTCGCCGCGTCGGTGGCGGCCGGTTTCCTCATCGGCCTCACCGGAATCATTCAGACGGGCGGCGGGTCGCTCCTCGCTGCCGACGGCGCGTTCGAGATGGTCGGAGCCATCGATACCGATGCCGCCGGCTTCTTCGACCTCGCGTGGGAGGGTTGAGGATGCCCGCGCCTCCCCGCAACCGGCGCTGGCTTCGCTGGGCGTTCGGCGCCTCGCTCGCGGCAAACCTGCTTTTCGTCGGCTTCCTCGCCGGCGTGGCGCTGCGCGGCGGACCGGCTCACGGCCTCCGCGGCAACGATCCCGGCTTCGTCGCCTTCGCGAGGGCGCTTCCCGAGGAGCACCGCCATGCGCTCAGGCAGGCGATCCGCGGCAGCGAGGGCGAATGGCGATCCGGGCGCGATGCCATGCGGGCGGCGATGGCGGAAATCCGGGCTGCGCTCGCTCAGGAGCCGTTCGACCCCGGGCGGCTGCGCCGCGCGCTCGCCACCCGGCGTGCCGCGCAGGACGGGCTTGCCGAGCGCGCCGCCACCCTCCTCACCGAACGGATCGAGCGGATGTCGCCGGAGGAACGGGTCGCGCTTGCCGGCCGTCTCGGCCACGATCATGGCCGGGGCGGCCGGCACTGAGCGCTCAGGCGGCTGCCGCGCAGAAGCTGACGCGGTTCCGCCCGCCGTTCTTCGAGTGGAAGAGCGCGTGGTCGGCGCGGCGGATGATCGCTTCCGCATCGTCGTCGGCGGCAGTGCCGATCGCTACCCCGACCGAGGCGGTCACCCGGATGCCTTCCCCCGCGCTCGGCACATCGAACGGCCGCCCCTCGACCGCGCCGCGGATGCGCTCGGCGGCGATCGCGGCCTGATCGTGGTCGATATCGGGCATGGCGACGAAGAATTCCTCGCCCCCGAACCGCGCAACAAGATCGACGCCGCGGATGTTTTCCTGCAATCGGCGTGAGAACTCCTTCAGCACCGCGTCACCGGCGTCGTGACCCCAGCGGTCGTTGATCGCCTTGAACTTGTCGAGGTCGATCATCATCACGGCGAAGGTGCCCTCCGTCTCCCGCGCGCGTTCCATCACCCGGTTCATGTGCTGGTAGGCGTAGCGGCGGTTGTAGATGCCGGTGAGCGGATCGATCACCGCCATCTTCAGCCCGTTGCGGACGTTCGAGCGCAACCGGTCGGAATACCGCTTGCGCCGGAGCTGCGAGCGGACGCGGGCGACGAGTTCGTTCACGTCGAACGGCGCCGCGATATAGTCGGAGGCACCGAGGTCGAGTCCCTGGGCCGCCGTCTCCACGTCGCCGCCCTCGACCACGAGGATGATCGCCGCCTGCCGCGTGTCCGGTCGCGCCCGGAGCGTCGAGACGAGTCGCAGCCCGTCGCCGCCCTCGATCAGCGACCGGTGCACGACGAAGAGGTCCGGAAGCTCCAGCCGGGCGAGGTTGAGCGCCTCGCGCTCCGAATGGGTGAGGATCGCCGAGAGACCGAGCCGCCGGCGCAGGGCCTCCGCCCAGTCCGCGCCGCTCGCCTCCGAAGGGGGCGCGAGGAGCACCGCGCCGCCCGACTCGAGTTCCATCTCGTGCTCGGTCACGAAATCCGTGAGCCCGAGCTCGCGCGAGGTGAGATCGCGCAGGCGGAGCTCGTCGAACATCATCTTCATGCGCATCAGGTTGCGCACGCGGGCAAAGAGCGCGAGGTCGTCGAAGGGTTTGGAGAGGAAGTCGTCCGCCCCCGCCTCGAGGCCGCGCACCCGCTCCTCCGGCGTGTCGAGCGCGGTCACCATGATGACCGGGATATGCGCGGTTTCCTCATCGGTCTTCAGCGCCGCGCAGACGGCGAACCCGTCCATGTCGGGCATCATCACATCGAGCATGATCATGTCGGGCTGCTCGCGCCGCGCGACTTCGAGTGCCCGCGTCCCGCTTTCCGCGACGACGACATCGTAGTAGGCAGAGCTGAGCTTCGCACGCAGAAGGAGGCGGTTGGTTGCCACATCGTCCACAACCAGAACCCGACCCGACATCCGCACACCTCCGCAGGGGATTGCCGCCCCCGCCTGCCCGACCCACGGCAGAAGCTAGCAGGGAAAGTGTTAACGAAGGGTTGCCCATCCCTTTTTCCCAAGCCCTCCGGAGGCGGCGTTGAGCCCCGGCGCGGCTGCCGACCTCGCACGGGAGGCGCTGATCTTCCTTGCCGGCCGGCCGGAGTCCATCGGGCGCTTCCTCGCCGAGACGGGAGCCGATCCGGCGGCGCTGCGGCAGGCGGCGGCGGAGCCGGAAACGCTCGGCTTCGTGCTCGATTTCCTGCTCGGCGACGAGGCGCTGGTCCGGGAGTTCGCGGCCCGGGCGGGCGTCGATCCGGCGGCGCCTTCCCGGGCGCGGGCGGCGCTGCCGGGAGGGGCGCTGCCGAACTGGACATGATGGCGGGGACCGGCGCCGGAGAGCAGCCACCACGCCTGCGCGGGCTCCTGTTCGACAAGGACGGCACCCTCTTCGATTTCCGCGCGACCTGGGGCGGCTGGACGCGGGAACTGATCGAGGGCCTGGCGGAAGGCGACGAGGCGCGGGCGCGGCGTCTCGCGGCCGCGCTCCGGTTCGATCCCGGAACCTGCCGGTTCGAGAAATCGAGCCCGGCGATCGCCGCCACCCTCGAGGAGATTGTCGATGTGATCCTGAGCGCCCTGCCGAGGGTGGAGCGGAAGGCGCTGCGCGACGATCTCGTCCGGCGGGCGGCTTCGGTGCGCCCGGTCGAGGCGGTACCGCTCGCGCCCCTGCTCGACCGGCTGCGGGCGGAAGGCTACGCGCTCGGGGTCGCGACCAACGACGCGGCGGCGGCGGCGCGGGCTCAACTCGAAGGTGTCGGCGTCTTCGGGCGGTTCGATTTCCTCGCCGGCTACGATTCGGGCTTCGGCGGCAAGCCGGAACCGGGAATGATGCAGGCCTTCTGCCGCGCCGCCCGCCTCCGCCCCGCCGAGGTCCTGATGATCGGCGACAGCCTCCATGACCTCCGCCCCGCGCGTGCGATCGGGATGCGCACGGTCGCGGTGCTGACGGGACCCGCCGGGGCCGCGGATCTCGCCGCCGATGCCGAAGCCGTCCTGCCCGACATCGGCGCCCTGCCCTCCTGGCTCGCCAAGGAAGCATGAGCTGAAAGCCCGGCGGCAACGCCTGATCAAGCCACCGTCCCGGATTCGGACGCCCGGCGCGCGCGGGGTCAGTGGCGCCGGGCGTGCTGCAGGACCGCGCGGCCGAAGGCCTGGAAGAGCGGCCGCGAGACGGGATCGACAGCGGCGTTCCATTCCGGGTGCCACTGGACGGCGAGGGCGAAGCCCGGCGCGTCCTCGACCACGATCGCTTCCGGGGTCTCGTCGGGCGCGTAGCCTTCGATGACGATGCGTCGCGCCTTCTCGAGGATGCCCTGCCCGTGGAGCGAGTTCACCATGACCTCGGTCGATTCGAGGATGCGATGGAAGCGCCCGCCCGGCGTCAGGCGCACCGGATGGCGGAGCGCGAATCTCTCCTCGAGCGTGCCCTCGGGCGGCATCCGGTGGTTCATCCGTCCCGGGATCTCGCGGATCTCCGGGTGCAGCGTGCCGCCGAAGGCGACGTTGAACTCCTGAAAGCCGCGGCAGATGCCGAAGACCGGCACGCCGCGCGCCACGCATTCGTGGATGAGCGGCAGCGCCATGGCGTCGCGGTCAGGATCGAAGACACCGTGCTTGTCGGTGGGCTCGTGTCCATAGTGGCGCGGGTGGATGTTCGGGCGGGCGCCGGTGAACACGAAGCCGTCGCAGGCCGCGACGAGATCCGCGATCGCCCCCACCTTCGGGAGCGCCGGCACGAGGAGCGGGATTGCCCCGGTGAGGTCGGCCACCGCCTCGATGTTCGAGACGCCCACTGCCTGGACGGGATAGGTTTCGTCCACGACATGCGTGTTGCCGATGATGCCGACGACGGGCTTGGTCATGGTCCTTCTGCGTCTTTGTACAAGTCTTTGCATAGCCGGAACCCGAGATAGGGAGGAATTCCCGCGGCGTCGAGGGGCAGGCCGCGCCGCCTCCCCTCTCCTTCCCGCCCGGGCCGGATCAGGCACCGCTCGCAGGCGTTGATCCCCGCGTTGGCCCCGTTGCCGGATCCTCGGGCTCTTGACGCGAGGTCCGGGGGCTGAAACCGTCGCCGCTCCGAGAAGGAGAGACCATGCGTGTCGAGGCCGAAACCCCGGTGATCCGGCTGAGCGAGTACCGCCCGCCCGCCTTCCTCGTGGACGAGGTATCGCTCACCTTCCGCCTCGACCCGGCGGCAACGCGGGTACGGGCGCGCCTGCATATGCGGCCGAACCCGGAACGGACCGACGGGCCTCATGACCTGTGCCTGGACGGCGAGGGAATGCGCCTCGTCTCCGCCGCGATCGACGGCGCGAAGATGCCCGCGAACGCGCTCACGGTGGACGACGCCGGGCTCACGGTCGCCGCCGCCCATGTGCCGGAGACCGCCTTCACCTGGGAATGCGAGACCGGGATCGCACCCGAATCGAACACGGCCCTCGAAGGGCTCTACATGTCGAAGGGCATGTACTGCACCCAGTGCGAGGCCGAGGGCTTCCGCAAGATCACCTTCTACCCCGACCGGCCGGACGTGATGGCGCGGTTTCGCGTGCGCATCGAGGGCGACCTGCCGGTGCTACTGTCGAACGGCAATCCGGTCGATGCCGGCGAAGGCTGGGCGGAATGGGAGGACCCCTTCCCGAAACCCTCCTACCTCTTCGCGCTGGTCGCGGGCGACCTCGAGCACGTGAGCGACCGCTTCGTCACCGCGTCCGGCCGGGAGGTGGAACTGCGCATCTATGTCCGCGCCGGTGACGAGGGGCGGACGGCCTATGCGATGGATGCGCTGAAGCGCGCGATGCGCTGGGACGAGGAGGTCTACGGGCGCGAATACGACCTCGACC
>CAYMOD010000043.1:0-11027 GCA_964391945.1 uncultured Rhodobacterales bacterium
CGTCTACGCCCGGTCCGAGCGGGTCGGCGGCGACAGGATGGACGATGCCATCGTCGCTTATCTGCGCCGTCACCACAACCTGCTGATCGGTGAGTCGACCGCCGAGCGCGTCAAGCTCGCGATCGGCACCGCGCTGATGCCCGCCGACGGTCGCGGCGCCACCATGGAGGTTCGCGGCCGCGACCTCCTCAACGGCGTCCCGAAGGAGATCGAGCTCACGCAGGCGCAGATCGCCGAGGCGCTCGCGGAAGCCGTGCAGACCATCGTCGAGGCGGTGATCACCGCCCTCGAACAGACGCCGCCCGATCTCGCCGCCGACATCGTCGATCGCGGCGTGATGCTCACGGGCGGTGGCGCGCTCCTCGGCGACCTCGACCTCGCGCTGCGCGAGCATACCGGCCTCGCGATCACCGTGGCCGAGAACCCCCTCCACTGCGTGGCGCTCGGCACCGGCAAGTCGCTGGAATTTGAACACCAGCTCGCCCACGTGATAGACTACGGCCAGTAGCGGAGCCGGACGGGAACACCGGCCGATCCCGAGCAGAGGCGCGCCCCGTGGCAGAGCGTCCCGACCCCATCGCCGAACTCATGCGCGATACCCGCCGCCTCGTCGTCGGGGTGATCGTCGTGTTGCTCCTCGGCCTGTTCTTCCTCTGGCGGGTCGACAACACCCGGGTCGAGCAGCTCCGCATGGACCTCGTCGACCGTCTTGTTCCCTCCTTCGAATGGACGCTGAGGCCGGTGGCCGCGGTCACGCGCATGGCCGGCGACTTCCAGTCCTACACCCAGGTCTACCAGCAGAACGAGGAGCTGCGCCGCGAGTTGCAGGCGATGCGGGGCTGGCGGGAGGCGGCGCTCCAGCTCGAGCAGAAGAACGCCCAGCTCCTCGCCCTCAACAACGTCCGCCTCAACCCGCGGCTCACCTTCGTCACCGGCGAGGTGATGGCGGATTCTGGTGGCCCCTTCCGCCGTACCGCCCTCGTCAACATCGGCCGTTCCGATGGCATCCGCGACGGCGCGGTGGCGATGGATGGCCTCGGCCTCGTCGGGCGGATTGCCGGCACGGCCGAGCGCGTGTCGCGCATCCTCTTTCTCACCGACGCCTCGAGCCGCCTTCCCGTCACCGTGAAACCGTCCGGGCAGCGCGCCATCCTTTCCGGTGACAACGGCCCGTTGCCGGCCCTCGACTTCCTCGACGACACCGACGCGGTGCGGCCGGGCGACCGGGTGGTGAGTTCCGGCGCCGGCGGCCTCTTCCCGCCCGACATCCTCGTCGGCCAGGTCGTCGCAGCACCCGACGGGCGGCTGCGCATGCACCCGGCCGCCGATTTCCGCCGCCTCCACTTCGTCCGGGTGATCCGCCCCGGCCCGTCCGAGACCGTCACCGGTCCCGGCGGGCTCATCGGCCCGCTCATCCCCCGCCCTGATGCCGCCACGGAGCCGGAGCAATGACCGCGCTCCTCCTCCAGCGCATGCTCGTCGCCGCGCTCGGGATCATCGCCATCCACATCCCGCTCGTGCCGGTCGGGCAGGCGGGCGACCGGATCGCGAACCCCGATCTCCTGTTCTGCCTTCTTGCCGCCTGGATCGTCCGCCGGCCACAAGCGGTGCCACTCCTGCTCGTCCTTGCCCTCGGCCTCGGCGCCGATCTTCTCCTTGGCCGGCCACCTGGTCCGGGCGTGCTCGGCCTCGTCCTCGCGACCGAGCACCTGCGCCATCGCCGCCCCGGATCGTTTCTCGCCGAATGGCTGCGGGCGGCACTCCTCTTCGCGGCGATCCTCGCCGGCACCGCGGCGCTGCTGGCGCTCAGCCTCGCACCCCTCCCCGGAGGCGAGGCCCTCGCGCGGCACTGGCTCGCGACCGCGATTGCCTATCCGATGGTGGCCGCGGCGCTCCACTTTGCCCTTGAGGCAGCCCGGTCCCGTGTGAAGCGATGAACCCTGCCTCGGGCGCCGGCCGCATCACCCGCCGCGGCCTCATGCTGCTCGGCCTCCAGGCGGGCATCATCGGCACGCTCGCATGGCGGACACACCAGCTCCAGGTTGTCCAGAACGAGCATTACCGCATGCTTGCCGAGGAGAACCGCCTCTCGATCCGGCTGATTCCGCCGGCGCGCGGGCTGATCACCGACCGCGATGGCCGCATCCTCGCCGAGAACCGGCAGAACTACCGGATCGTGATGATCCGCGAACAGGCGCCCGAACCCGAAGCGGTGCTCGACCGGCTCGCCACCCTCATCGACCTGCCGCCCGAGGCGCGGGCGCGCGCGCTGAGGGCGATGGAGACCTCCGCCGCCTTCGTGCCCGTCACGGTTGCCGAATTCCTCGACTGGGAGGCGATCGCCCGCGTCGCCGCCAATGCGCCGGTCCTGCCCGGCATCCTCACCGAGGCCGGCCTCTCGCGCCACTATCCCGACGGTTTCAACACCGCGCATGTCGTCGGCTACGTCGGTCCTGTGAGCGAGCGCGACCTCGAGGCACTGGAGCGGCCCGATCCGCTTCTCCGCATCCCGCGCTTCCAGATCGGCAAGAACGGCGTCGAGCAGCGGCTCGAGGAGATGCTGCGCGGCGAGGCGGGCCAGCTCCGCCTCGAGATCTCGGCCGCCGGCCGCGTCATGCGCGAACTCGGCCGCATCGAGGGCACGCCCGGCGCGGACATCGCGCTCACCATCGACCAGGGCGTGCAGGCCTACGCGATGGAGCGGATGGGGACCGAGAGCGCGGCAACAGTGGTGATGGACGTCAGCACCGGCGACCTCGTCGCCTGCGCCGCCGCGCCCGGTTTCGACCCGAACAGCTTCGTCTTCGGCATCAGGGCGGGCGAGTGGAACGCGCTCCTTGCCGACGATCACCGGCCGCTCTCCAACAAGACCGTCTCCGGCACCTATCCGCCGGGATCGACCTTCAAGATGGTGGTGGCCCTTGCGGCACTCGAAGGCGGCCATGTCCGGCCGGGCGATACCCTCTCCTGCTCCGGCCATACCAATCTCGGCGGCATCCGCTTCCATTGCTGGCGCCGCGGCGGCCATGGCC
Organism: uncultured Rhodobacterales bacterium; assembly: GCA_964391945.1. Taxonomy (GTDB): domain Bacteria; phylum Pseudomonadota; class Alphaproteobacteria; order Rhodobacterales; family Rhodobacteraceae; genus Amaricoccus. The sequence continues at coordinate 3,033 of CAYMOD010000043.1, forward strand.
GCGTCGACCTCCGCCGCTCCCTCGCCCAGTCCTGCGACATCTTCTATTACGAGATGGCGCGCCGCGTCGGTCCCGACGGCATCGCCGCCATGGCGCGCAAGCTCGGCCTCGGGCAGCGCCACGACCTGCCGATGTCGGCGATCGCCGAAGGGATCATGCCTGACCGCGAATGGAAACGCGCGATCCGCAACGAAGGCTGGACCACCGGCGACAGCTACAATTACGGCATCGGCCAGGGCTTCTCGCTTGCTTCTCCCCTCCAGCTCGCGGTGATGACGGCCCGCGTCGCCACCGGCCGGGCGGTCAGGCCCCGCCTCGTGCACGCGATCGGCGGCGTGCCCCTGCCGCCCGAACCGGCCGAAGACCTCGGCCTCACCCCCGACTGGCTCCGCCGCGTCCAGGACGGCATGTATGCGGTCTCCAACGACGGCGGCACCGCCATGCGTTCGCGTATCGCCGATCCGGCGAATCTCATCGCCGGCAAGACCGGCACGAGCCAGGTCCGCCGCATCACCGCGGCCGAGCGCGCCGCCGGCATCCGCTCCACCGACCAGTTGCCGTGGCACTTGCGCAACCACGCCCTCTTCGTTGCCTTCGCTCCCTACGAGCGGCCGCGTTTCGCGATCGCGACGGTCGTCGAGCACGGCGGTGGCGGCGCGGCGGTGGCCGCGCCCATCGCCCGCGACATCATGATCCGCGCCCTCTACGGTCCGGAGCCCCCTCTCGAAGCCTGGCCGCCCGAACAACGTGAAGAGATCGAGCGCCGCCGCACCCCTCCGCATGCCGACGATACGGCCGACCGCACATGAACCGCCCGCGCCTCGCTCCTGCCCGCCTGCTCCCCCGGTTTCATACCGCCTTGAAACCTGGAGAGCCGTCGCCGGGCGCGAACACATGCGCGACCAAGAGAGGAATCGGGCGCGCATCCGGGCGCTCCGTTCCGACGGCAACGGCCGCTGCGCGCCGCACCCCACGCCTGGGCAACATCGTCGTATCCGTCCGCGCCCGGTCAGCCCCGCGGAAGATCGGTCCCCTGCCCGGCATTCCTGCGCAGCCGCGAATATCACGCCCCTGCACCTGCCCGGCGGCGGTTCGCTCGTGACGATCCTCGCCGCCCCCGCCGGTCGGCTTCCGCGCGGTCCTGCCAGGCTCCTCGCCCTGCACTGGCCGATCATCCTGTTGCTGGTGGCGATTGCCGGCACCGGCTGGCTCGCCCTCTACTCCGCGGCCAGCGGCTCGCTCGAACCCTGGGCCGGGCGCCAGATGCTCCGCTTCGCCGTCGGCATGGTCATGCTCATCGCCATGGCGCTCGTCCCGATCCGTTTCTGGCAGAGCCTCGCGCCTGTCGCCTATATCGGCTCCTTTGCCCTTCTCGTTCTCGTGGAATTCATCGGCGAGATCGGCATGGGCGCCCAGCGCTGGATCGAGATCGGCCCGCTCACGTTCCAGCCCTCCGAACTGATGAAGATCACGGTCATCTGGGCGCTCGCCGCCTTCTACGCCCGCCTGCCGGTCGAGAAGGTCTCGCGCCCGCTCTGGGTCGCCTTCGCGCTTCTTCTCATCCTCGCACCGACCGCGCTCGTCCTCAAACAGCCCGATCTCGGCACCTCGATCATGCTCGTCGCCGGCGGCGGCGCGGTGATGTTCGCCGCCGGGGTCAGCCTCTGGTACTTCTTCATCGCCGGCGCGGGCAGCATCGGCCTCGTCGCCCTCGTGCTGCGCTCCGAGGGCACGACCTGGCAGATCCTCGAGGATTACCAGTTCCGCCGCATCCACACGTTTTTCGATCCTTCCTCCGATCCGCTCGGCGCCGGCTACCACATCACCCAGGCGACGATCGCCATGGGGTCCGGCGGCTGGTCGGGGCGCGGCTTCATGCAGGGCACGCAGTCGCGCCTCAACTTCCTCCCCGAGAAACACACCGACTTCGTCTTCACCACCCTTGCCGAGGAATTCGGCTTCACCGGCTCCGTCACCCTGCTTGCGCTCTTCAGCCTCGTCGTCGTCTTCTGCTGGCTCTCGGCGATGTCGAACCGCGACCGGTTCGGCGCGCTCCTGACCGCGGGCGTCGGCACCACCTTCTTCCTGTTCTTCGCGGTCAACATCGGCATGGTCACCGGCCTCCTTCCCGTCGTCGGGGCGCCGCTGCCGCTCGTCTCCTACGGCGGCTCGTCGATGCTCGTGCTCCTCGGCGGCTTCGGCCTGATGCAGAGCGCCCACGTCCACCGCCCGCGCAGCCGCAGCGCCTGAGCGCGGTTCCGCCCGCCTGCCGGCGCTGCTATGGCAGGAGAAACACGGGAGCCTCTCCATGCCTAACGTCCTCTTTGCCGCGTCAGCCGAAGACTGGCCGTGCTACGCACCGCATCTCCGCCGCGCCTGCCGCGCCCGGGGCGTCACGATCGACCTCGCACCGGAGATCGCGGATCCCGCCTCGGTCGATTACATCGTCTACAGCCCGGAGAGCGGGCTCGCAGACTTCACCCCGTTCACCCGGCTCAGGGCCGTGCTCTCGCTCTGGGCGGGAGTCGAGCGCATCGCCCCGAACCCGACGCTGACCGCGCCGCTTGCCCGCATGGTCGATGACGGCCTCACGCTGGGCATGCGCGATTACGTCGCCGGCCACGTGTTCCGCTACCATCTCGGCATCGACAGCGACCTCACAGGCCAGACGGGCATCTGGCACCAGCGCGTGCCGCCGCTTGCCCGCGCGCGCAGTGTCGCCATCCTCGGTCAGGGCGCGCTCGGCCTCGCCTGCAGTGAGGCGCTCGCGGGTTTCGGCTTCCGCACGCTCGGCTGGAGCCGCAGCCCGAAACCGCCCCACCCGGCGATCGAGCGGGAGCATGGTGAGGACGGCCTCGCCCGGACGCTCTCGCAGGCGGAGATCCTCGTCCTGCTCCTGCCGGCAACGCGCGCGACCGAAAATCTTCTCGATGCGCCGCGCCTCGCGCTCCTGCCGCGCGGCGCGCGCATCATCAATCCCGGCCGCGGCACGCTGATCGAGGACGCCGCCCTCCTTGCCGCCCTCGATTCCGGCCGGGTCGCCCATGCGACGCTCGACGTCTTCCGCGAGGAACCCCTGCCCTGCGACCACCCCTACTGGGCGCACCCGCGCGTCACCGTCACCCCCCACATCGCCGCCGCAACGCGGCCCGAGACCGCCGCCGAGACCATCGCCGAGAACCTCCGCCGCGCCGAAGCGGGCGAGCCGCTCCTCCACCTCGTCGACCGGAGCCTCGGATATTGAACTACCTCAGCCGGGGCGGTTTCGCCGGATCGCGTCCCGGCGCCCGCGGTTCCGGCCGCGCCGGCGGCTCGGGCCGGAATGCGATCCCGACACGCGCCACCCGCGCGAGCGCGGCTTCACCGGGGAAGACCACATCGAGCTGCACACCCTCGGCGCCGCTGAACCGCACCGCCTCGTCGATCGCCGCCGCCACTGGCTCCTCGCCCGCCTCGGGCACCCCCGCCACCGCGAGCACCAGTCCCTCGCTTCCGCCTTCGTATTCGGCAAGCGCAAGAAATGCCCCGTTCACCCGTCCGGCATAAGCGCCAATCCGGCTCTCGAGCGCCTGCACCAGCACGGCGGGCACGCCCGCTGGCTCCCGGAAGCCGATGATCCGGCCCGGCGCCGCCACCGCCTTCCCGCTCGCACCGGCGAGCCACTCCACCGCCTCCGGCCCGATCACGCTCGCTGAAGGGGCGACATCGGGGTTGAGAGCGATGCCGATTTCCTGTCCCGCCAGCATCGCGACCAGCGAGCGCCCGGCCACCGCGACGTAATCCCTGGGCGTATCGAGGAACGCCGCCATTCGCTCGGGCAGGTCGAAAGCAAGCACCAGCCGCCCGCCCTCAGTCTCGATCACCAGCGGTTTCAGTTGCTCGCCCTCGGGCTCCGCCACGAGCACAAGGTAAAGCTCCGCCGCCAGAACCTGGCCATAGAAGGCCATCCGGAGCCCGGCATCGTCGCCCGCCGCTTCCAGCGCCGCATGCGCGACGTCGATCGGCGTCGCGCTCACGAGAAGCTGCCGAGGGTCGGGCCGGGGTCAAGGCTCGCGTCCCGCGCCCGTGCCACGCGTGGTCCAGCCCTGGCGCCGGCCTGACCCGACCGATGCCGGAAGGCCCGCATCGAGAAAGCAGCCGCTTCCCGAGCCGCCTCACTGACCGTGCTGCCCCCTGATTGCCGAAGAACCGGATCGACCGCTGCCATCCGCCCGCCACAGGCGTGGATGCCCGCAGCCCGGCGCGGGCCGGCCGGTGCCCCCGGGCCGAGGGCCGATGCGCCGCGCCCGCAGGGCGTCACGCCGCCGCCCGCCCGTCGAGCGCCGCCGCCACCCGTGCCCGCAGCACCGGCACGAGCTCGGCCTCGAACCATGGGTTGCGCTTCAGCCAGCCGGTATTCCGCCACGACGGGTGCGGCAGCGGGATCGCCTCCGGCGCGAATTCCCGCCAGCGCGCGACCGCCTCGCTCACATTCCGCGTCCCGAGGTGCCATTTCTGCGCGTAGCCGCCGATCAGGACCGAGAGCCGCACCTGCGGCATCGCCGCCAGCACCCGCTCCCGCCAGGTCGCGGCGCAGACCGGGGGCGGCGGCAGGTCGCTCCCCTTCGCGTCATAGCCGGGAAAGCAGAAGGCCATTGGCGCGATGGTAAAGAGTTCGCGGTCGTAGAAGGTCGCCCGGTCGACGCCGAGCCAGAATCGCAGCCGGTCGCCAGAAGCATCGTCGAACGGCAGACCGCTGCCATGTGCCCGCAGTCCAGCCGCCTGGCTCGCGATCAGCACGGGCGCGCGGTCGGAGAGGTGCACGACCGGCTGCGGCGCGTGCCGGGTCGCTGTTGCCGCGAAACGCGCGGCACAGATCCGGCAGGCCCGGATTTCCGCCTCCAGCCGTTCGATCGCCTCTGTCACGCGTTCAACCTGTCCGTTTGCGCCCGCCGCGAGCTACGCGGATGATCCTCGCGGGAATGCCGGCACCAGGCCCGCCCCGCGATGCGGGCCAGTCAGATGCGGGTCAGTCACGGGAGTCACATGCCAAGCGCCTCGCGGTAGACCTGAAGGATCGCCTCCTCCTCGGAGATGTCCTGCGGGTCCTTCTTCCGGAGCGCGATCAGCTTCTTGAGCACCCGGACATCGTAGCCGCGGCCCTTGGCCTCCGCCATCACCTCCTTCTGGTGATCGACGATCGCGCGTTTCTCTTCCTCAAGGCGTTCGTAACGTTCAACGAACTGCCTGAGCTCGCCGGCGGTTACCCGAAACGCGCTCGCCTGTTCGCCTTCGATATCGTCCAGGACGTCTTCCATGTCTCTCCTCCGGCCCCTCCGATGCTCTCCCTACCCGCGGCGCGCCGCCCCTTGCAAGCCCGATCCGGCTCCGGTAACGGGGAGGGGAAGCGGAAGGCGCAACTCCATGATCTTGCTCGCGATCCTCGGTGCCGTCCTTGTTGCCGCCGGCTTCCTCGGCCTCGGCTACTGCATCCGCGAGGGCTACCGGATTCGCGGCGCCGGCCTCCCGCCTGCCGAGGCGAACGCCCGGCTCCGCCGCCTCGTCACCGTCAACCTTGCCTCGGTCGCGGGCGCGGCGCTCGGCCTCGCGCTGCTCACGGCGTATTTCGTGCTCCGCTGACCTCTTCCACCGCCGCGCCGATCATCGCGAGGCATTCTGGCGTCGAGAAGCGGTGATCCGCCCCCTTCACCAGCGTGAGCCGCATGTCGGGCGCCTCGGCATGGTCGAGAAGCCTGAGCGCCACGCTCACCGGCACGTCGGCATCCGCCGCCCCGTGGAGGAGCCGCACCGGCATCGGCAGACCGAGGGGCGTGCGCAGGACGAGATGCTCACGCCCGTCCTCGATCAGTCGCCGGGTGATGAGATCGGGTTCGTCCGAATAGTCCGAGGGCTCGGTCACGAATCCCTGTTCCTCGAGATCGCGCCGCTTGCCCGCGTCGAACCGCGCCCACATCAGATCCTCGGTGAAATCGGGCGCCGCCGCCACGCCGACGAGGCCGGCGATGCCGTGCATCTTCCTTGCGAGGATGAGCGCGATCCAGCCGCCCATCGACGAGCCGACGAGGATACGCGGCCCTTCCGTCAGCCGCGCGATCGCGGCTTCCGCATCCGAGGCCCAGTCGCCGATGGTGCCATCCGCGAACCGGCCTGACGATGCACCGTGGCCGGTATAGTCGAAGCGGAGGAATCCCCGCCCCTGCCGCTTCGCCCAGTCCTCGAGCCAGGCCGCCTTGGTGCCGGTCATGTCCGAGCGGAACCCGCCGAGGAAGACCACCCAAGGCCCCTCTCCCGGCGTCCGGTGGTAGGCGATGCGCCGGCCGTCCGGCAGTTCCAGCGTCTCGTGATCCATGGCCTGAGCCATAACCTCCGGCCTTGACAGCGGCAAGCCGCCCCGCAACTCTCCGCGCGCTACCCGGGCGTGCCGTAGGCGCCGAACCAGAAGGAGGATTCGATGGCCGACACCGCAACCGAAGCCCGGGAGGTGGCCATCACCCTTCCCGACGGCGCCGTCCGCCGCTTCCCCGCCGGCGTCACGCCGCTCGAGATCGCCGGCGACATCTCGAAATCGCTTGCCAGGTCGGCGCTGGCGGCGCGGATCGACGGCGTGCTCTCGGATCTCTCGAAACCGATCGAGGCGGATGCCGAGGTGGCGATCGTCACCCAGAAGGACGACGCGCCGGCGCTCGAACTCATCCGGCACGATTGCGCGCATATCATGGCGCGGGCGGTGCAGGAGCTTTTCCCCGAGACCAGGGTCACCATCGGCCCGGTGATCGAGAACGGCTGGTACTACGATTTCGACCGGCCGGAGCCGTTCACGCCCGACGATCTCGAGAAGATCGAGGAACGGATGCGCCAGATCATCGCCGCCCGCGACCCGGTGCGCTGGGAAGTCTGGGACCGCGAGCGGGCGATCGCGCACTACCGGGAGAATGGCGAGAACTTCAAGGTCGAGCTTGTCGAGGCAATCCCCGAGGGCGAGCCGATCAAGATGTACTGGCACGGGCATTGGCAGGATCTCTGCCGCGGCCCGCATCTCCAGCACACCGGCCAGGTGCCGGCCGACGCCTTCAAGCTGATGTCGATCGCCGGGGCCTATTGGCGCGGCGATTCGTCGCGGCCGATGCTCCAGCGCATCTACGGCGTCGCCTTCCGGACCAGGGACGATCTCAAGGCCCATCTTCACCGGCTCGAGGAAGCGGCGAAGCGTGATCACCGCAAGCTCGGCCGGGAGATGGAGCTCTTCCATTTCCAGTCCGAGGCGGTCGGCTCGGTGTTCTGGCATCCGAACGGGTTCATGATCTGGCGGATCCTTGAATCCTACATCCGCCGCCAGCTCGACGCCGACGGCTATGAGGAGGTGAAGACGCCGCAGCTCCTCGATGCCGATCTCTGGCGGCAGTCCGGGCATTGGGGGAAATTCCGCGAGAACATGTTCGTGGTCCCGGACGAGATCCCCTCGGTCGAGGATGAGGACACCGACCCGGTGCTCTCGGGCGAGGCGCGGCTGATGGCGCTGAAGCCGATGAACTGTCCGGCGCATGTCCAGATCTTCAAACAGGGCACCAAGTCCTACCGCGACCTGCCGCTCCGGATGGCGGAATTCGGCTGCTGCCACCGCAACGAGGCGCATGGCGCGCTGCACGGGCTGATGCGGGTGCGGCAGATGACCCAGGACGACGCGCACATCTTCTGCCGCGAGGACCAGATCGCGAGCGAAACCAGCCGGTTCCTCGCCCTCTTCTCCCGGGTCTACGGGCATATGGGGCTCACCGACATCGCCTATAAGCTCGCGACGCGGCCCGATACCCGCGCGGGCGACGACGCGACCTGGGCCCGGGCGGAGACCGCGCTTGCCGAGGCGCTGACGGCGGCGGGGCTTCAATTCGACCATGCCGAGGGCGAGGGCGCCTTCTACGGGCCGAAACTCGAGTTCCACCTCACCGACGCGATCGGGCGGACCTGGCAGGCGGGGACCTTCCAGCTCGACTACGT
>CAYMOD010000044.1:0-10960 GCA_964391945.1 uncultured Rhodobacterales bacterium
CGGATGCGGATCGACCGGAATGCCGCGTCCGTTGTCGCGTATGGTCAGGGAGAAGTCGTCGTGGAACTCGACCTCGATCCGGGTTGCATGGCCCGCCACCGCCTCGTCCATGGCGTTGTCGAGCACCTCGGCGACGAGGTGATGCAGCGCACGTTCGTCGGTGCCGCCGATATACATGCCCGGGCGGCGGCGGACCGGTTCGAGCCCTTCCAGCACCTCGATCGAGGCCGCGCCGTAGGCTTCGGTCGCGGCATCGTCGAAAAGGCCGGTGGCTGCTGTAGATCGCGTCATGAGTTCCTTACCGCCAGTCGTTGCGACGGGATGTTCGTGCCACGCCATATCTGGTTCTGCTTCGGCCGCCTAGGGATGGGCGTGCGGTTCCATTGCAACGGTAGTAGTCGTGAGCCCGGCGCTCCTGCAAGAGCGTCGTTGCAACGCACCAGGAACCGCGGCCGCGTCGGAGAGGCGATGGATGCTGCCGGCGAGGCGCGGCAGCGTCAGGGGAGAAGCCGGTGAATCGTCGGCTGCTCCGGCTCGTCCGGCGTCCATTCGACGGTCGCGAGCGTTACGGGCAGGCGGAACCGGCGCGGACCGGCGCTGCCGGGGTTGATCCGCATCACGCCGTCCGTGAACTCGACAAGGGGTCGGTGCGAGTGGCCGAAGACAAGGAGCGCGATGCCCTCGCGCGCAGGGTCAAGGGTCAGCCGGGCGATGTCATGGATGACATGGATGCGCCGGCTCTCAAGGGTCAGGGTCAGGGTCTCCGGGAACGCCTTGGCCCAGGGGTCGATATCGACGTTGCCGCGGATCGCGCTTACCGGCGCGATCTCCGCGAGGTGCTCCACGATCCCCTGATCGCCGATGTCGCCGGCATGGATGATGTGGTCGACGCCGGCGAGGGCGTGAAGCGCCTCCGGCCGCAGGAGGCCATGGGTATCCGAGATCAGGCCGAGCCTCATCGCCGCACCACGATGTGGCTCAGCGGCGTCCACCGCGCGAGGATCCAGGCAAGATCCGCGCGACGGAAGGCGATACACCCCGCCGTCGGATAGCGCGGCCGCCGCCAGACATGGAGGAAGATCGCGCTGCCTGCGCCGGGCCGCACCGGTGCGGTGTTCCAGTCGATGACGCCGACGAGATCGTATTGGCGATCGGCCCGCCGCAACGCCTCGTGCGAGAAGGGATGCGGCCGGCGGACGGGACGGTTGTAGGCGGGATCGGCGGGATCGTCGGACCAGCCGTCGCGCGGCCCTACCGCCGTCCCCCCAGGCCAGGCGGCGCGGTCCGGCCGGTGCAGCACCGCCGTCAGCCGGTGGACGCCGATCGGCGTCACGCCGTCGCCCTCGCACCGCTTCGCGCCGATGCCGCCGCGCCCGGTGGCGACCGGAAAGATCCGGCCGAGGAAACGCGCGGACCAGCGGGTCACGACGAGGTCCTCGCGCCGGGGCAGGTAGCGGTGACTCACAGGAGGATGGCTCACAGGAGGTGGCCGCTCTTCGCCGCCTTGGTCCGGAGGTAGCCGATGTTGTGGCGCGTCGCGCCGACCCTGAGCGGCACCCGTTCGGCCACGGTGACGCCGCAGTCCTCCATCATCGCGACCTTCTTCGGGTTGTTGGTCATCAGCCGCACCGACGCGAAGCCCATCGCCTTCAGGATGTCGGCGCCGAGCCGGAAGTCACGCTCGTCGTCCTCGAACCCGAGGCGGTGGTTTGCCTCGACCGTATCGAATCCCTGATCCTGAAGCGAATAGGCCCGCATCTTGTTGGCAAGCCCGATCCCCCTGCCCTCCTGGTTGAGGTAGAGGAGCACGCCCTCCCCGGTGGCGCCGATCTGGGCGAGGGCCGCGCGAAGCTGGGGGCCGCAATCGCATTTCTGCGACCCGATGAGATCGCCGGTGAAACAGGCGGAGTGGAGGCGACAGAGCACCGGCGCCGCACGGTCGGGCGCGCTGACCTCCACCGCGTAATGCTCCTCCGAACCGTCAAGGTCGCGAAAGACCCGCACGCGCCCTGCATCCGAAATCGCGAGCGGCACCCGCGCTGCCGCCACCTCGACGAGCCGCCGCGGCGCGAGGCCCGCCGGGACCAGAGCGGCTTCGAGGGCAAGGATCCCGTGCTCGCCTGCGACTGCGAGCGCCCGTTCGCGCGACAACACCACGACGAGCGCCGCAGGCAGCAGATGCGCCTGTTTGGCAAGCGCGAGGGCCGCACGATGGAGCACGGCATCCCCGGCGCGGCGGGTTGCGTAGGGGCCCTTGAGCGGTTCGGCGAGATCGGCCGACGGATCGGCAGTGGCGCGGACCCAAGAGAGACCGGACGCGTCCGGCAGGATCACGCGCGCAAGATCGCCGTCGTAAGCCCGCGCCTTCAGCGTGCCCGCCCGCCGCGCGGTCAGGGCGAGGTCGACCGGCCCGAGCGCGCGCAGATCATCGAGCCGACTCGCCGTCGCGACCTCTGCCGCGGCGATGACGGCACCACCTTCAGGACCGACGAGCGCCAGCGCGACGCCCATCCGGAGATCGGCGCGGGCACGGGCGAGCTGTTCCTGCGGCGTCAGGCCAAGCGCCATTACGATCCCTCTCCGGCGGCTCCTGCCACTGATATCATGATACGATCCCCGGCGGTACGCACACGGTACCGTGAAACTCCGTCACAATATATTGCGTTGAGAGGCAAGGGCCAACAGATCGACCACAAAGGAGACAAGACAAATGAGCAATCTCAAGCGCATCCTGATGGTCGACGACGACGACGATCTCCGTGAGGCCCTGGCAGATCAGCTGGTGATGACCGAGGAGTTCGACGTCTTCGAGGCCGCGAACGGCGCGGACGCGCTGGTGAAGGCCAGGGAGCAGCATTACGACATCGTCATCCTCGATGTCGGGCTGCCAGACATGGACGGGCGCGAACTCTGCAAGGTGATGCGGAAACAGGGGGTGAAGTGTCCGATCATCATGCTGACCGGACATGTGACCGACAGCGATCAGATTCTCGGGCTTGAATCGGGAGCGAACGATTATGTAGCCAAGCCTTTCAGGCTTCCGGTCCTGCTTGCGCGTATCCGCGCACAGCTCCGCCAGCACGAGCAGTCGGAGGATGCGATCTTCTCGGTCGGTCCCTATACGTTCAAACCGGCGATGAAGCTCCTCACCGACGAGGCCGATCGCAAGATCCGCCTGACCGAGAAGGAAACCAGCATCCTGAAATATCTCTATCGGGCGAACTCTCAGGTGGTGCCCCGCGACGTGCTGCTCCACGAGGTCTGGGGCTACAATGCCGGCGTCACGACCCACACGCTGGAGACGCATATCTACCGGCTCCGCCAGAAGATCGAGCCCGAGCCGAGCCAGGCGCGCATCCTCGTGACCGAACAGGGCGGCTACCGGCTGGTGCCCTGATCGGATACGGGAATCCCGCATCCGCAGGAGGCCGGGGCCGGCACGCGTCGGCCCCTCTGCCGGTTCAGGCCGCCAGCAGCTCGTCTGCGGGGCCGAAGAACTCGTAATGGATGCGCTCGCTGGCCACCCCTGCCTGAGCAAGGCCATTGACGAAGGTGCGCAGGAACGGCTTTGGCCCGCAAAGGTAGATCTCGGCGGTGGCGAGCGGCGTGTTGGCAGCGAGCCAGTCGACGGTGATCAACCCCTCGTGGTCGTAATCCCGCCCGGCTTCGTCCTGGGACCGCGGCCGCTCATAGAAGTCGGATACGGGAATCCCGCATCCGAAGGAGGCCGGGGCCGGCACGCGTCGGCCCCTCTGCCGGTTCAGGCCGCCAGCAGCTCGTCTGCGGGGCCGAAGAACTCGTAATGGATGCGCTCGCTGGCCACCCCTGCCTGAGCAAGGCCATTGACGAAGGTGCGCAGGAACGGCTTTGGCCCGCAAAGGTAGATCTCGGCGGTGGCGAGCGGCGTGTTGGCAGCGAGCCAGTCGACGGTGATCAACCCCTCGTGGTCGTAATCCCGCCCGGCTTCGTCCTGGGACCGCGGCCGCTCATAGAAGATCGTGGCGCGGGCGCCGGTACGGTCGGCGAGATCCCGGACCCGCTCGCGCATTGCATGCGTGGCGCCGTCATGGGTGCCGTGGACATAATGTACCGGTGGCGCGCTCGCCCTCCCGAGCATCGTCTCCAGCATCGCGATCATCGGCGTCAGCCCGACGCCACCGCTGAGCAGCAGGACCGGCCGGCTCGGCCGATCGCGGAGGAAGAACTCGCCGGCCGGCGGTGCGACCTTCAGCACGGTGCCCGGTTCGGCCCTGTCGTGGAGCCAGCCCGAGACGATTCCCCGGGGCTCGCGCTTGACCGAGATGCGGTAGGTCGCGCCGTCCGGTGCCGAGGAGATCGAGTAGTTGCGCCTGAGCGGTGACTGGCCGGGCGCCTCGACGACGAAGGTCAGGTACTGGCCCGGCCGATGCGCCAGCACCGGCCCGCCATCGACCGGCGCAAGCACGAAGGAGGTGATGACGGCGCTCTCCGGGGTCTTCTCGACGATCCGGAAATCGCGCCAGCCGGTCCAGCCGCCGGGGCTTTCTTCGATCGCGGTGTAGATCGCGCGCTCACGGGCGATCAGGACCTCGGCGAGGAACCCGTAGGCTTCGCCCCAGGCTTCGAGAACCTCCGGCGTCGCCGCTTCACCGAGCACGTCGCCGATGGCGCCAAGAAGAGCCTTGCCGACATAGGGATAATGCTCGGGCAGGATCTGCAGGCCGACGTGTTTCTGGGCGATGCGCTCGACGGCGGGGCCAAGCACGCCGAGACTCTCGATATTGCGGGCATAGGCAATGATGGCGCCGGCCAGCGCCTTCGGCTGCGAGCCGCTGTCGCCGTGGTGCGACTGGTTGAACAGGTCGCGAATCTCCTCGTCCCTGAACAGACGCTCGTACATCGCCTGGGTGATAGCGAGGCCGTGCGCCTCGAGCGCGGGTACGGTAGCCTTCACGATGTCGATCGTCTTCCGGCTGAGTTCAGCAGTCATGCAGCATCCCTTCCGCGCCTCCTCGTCCTGCGGAGCGGGGGCGGCGCGCGCCGGCGTCTCCGGCCTTCTCCCCGATCGGCTGCACACGATCCGCATGCTGCCGGCGATGTACGGCGATTGGTTAAAACATGCAAGCTACGGCATTGTTGCATGGAAGCGGCTGAAGTCGAGACGCTCCCTTCGCCGGCGGTTTCAGGCGATCTTGAGATTTCTGGGCATGCCGCACGCGGCATAGTGCAACCCATTGTCCAGGGAACCGGGTACGGTACAGGCGTTGGGCTGGAGGGGAACATGATCAAACGCGGGCTACGCTACACAATCGCCGGAGAAACAATCCTTACTGGATCATGGCGGAGTCGATCCTGTTACGAATCTGGGCAGAGGGAATCCCAAGAGCCAGCCTTTTCGGTATACACGTCACGAACGCGATGTCGCTCGTAATAAACACAGTATTCTTTTTATTTGACGTACTTTCCATACCGGCTGTGATTGGTATAATATTTTTCGCAATATATCTCGTGATTTCAGATAATATCCAGCGATATATATCGGATTCTTGGATATATCAGACAATAGCAGTTGCGCTGATCATCTCATCTGTCGTTTTCGTGCTCGGCGACCGGCTGTTTGGGTTTCTTGGAGAATGTTTGCTCCATGTGCTGTTTGCCGTCACGAACATGATCCCTCTGCGCCTTTTAGCCTCTGGGTTGCGCAGCGAAAAATACCTCGCACAAGTGGTCGCGAAGTCCTCGTTCATGAGTGTGTACATCGTCCAGACCGTGGGCGCCCTGCCACGGGAATCCCAAGATGAATGGAAGCGCGTGTCTGACCTCTACGAACAATCGAACACATCCGACGCAAGGGAGAAGTTGGAAGAGTTGGCTGCCGAATGGTCGAAACGGCAAAGCAAGGGTCACCGCGTAGCCTGATGTGGGCCGTTGCTTCTCTGCGGCGGCGCGATATAGAGGCGGTTCGCCTGAATGCCGGAGCCTGCGCGACCATGAGCCTCACCATCGCCACCTGGAACATCAACTCCGTGCGCTTCCGGCAGGGGCTGGTGCGGCGGCTCCTGGAGGAGGCGGCGCCGGACGTGCTCTGCCTTCAGGAGACCAAGGCGCCGGTCGGGAAGCTCCCGCTCGACGGGTTCGCGGCGATGGGCTACCGCCACGTCATCGCCCGTGGCGAGAAGGGCTACAATGGGGTGATGATCCTCTCGCGCGTGCCGATCGAGGATGCGGGACATCGCTCCTTCTGCGGCAGGGACGACACGCGGCATGTGGCGGGAAGGCTCGCGGACGGGACAGTGATCCACAACCTTTACGTGCCGGCGGGAGGCTACGAACCCGATCCGGTCCTGAACCCCAAGTTCCGCCACAAGCTCGACTTCATCGAAGAATTGCGGGCCTGGTTCGCGGCGGAGCGGCCGGAGCGGGCGATCCTCGTCGGCGATCTCAACGTCGCCCCGCGGGAGGACGACGTCTGGAACCACAGGCAGCTCCTCAAAGTGGTCTCGCACACGCCGGTGGAGACCGAGGCCTTCGGGGCGATGCAGGCGGCCGGGAACTGGGTGGACGTGGTCCGCAAGGATATCCCGACCGGCAGGCTGTTCTCGTGGTGGTCCTACCGCTCGCCGAACTGGGACGCGGCCGACAAGGGCCGGCGCCTCGACCATTTCTGGGCGACGCCCGACCTTGCCGGGCGGATCAGCGGCAGCCGGGTGCACCGCCATGTCCGCGGCTGGGAAGGACCCTCCGACCACGTGCCGGTGATCGCGAAGCTGGCGTGACGATGGCCGGCGATTTCAGCCGCGCTCCCCGTCAGCCGCTGATCGCGCAGGTCCGAATCCTTTGAGTTCCTGGGGCTCTCCGCACGCCTCCGTCCGCTCAGACGTCAGCGGCGTCCTCGACGCAGAGCTTCGCCCGGCGGCGTCCGCCCCAGGTATCGAGCTCGAGATGTCCTGCCACGTGGAAAAGGCGGTCGCGGCCCGAGGCGAAGGCCGCACCAAGCGCGGTGCCGGCACAGCGGAAGGCAATCGCGGCAAGGCGTCCCCCTTCCTCGCCTGCGAAGGTGAGCGCAAGATGACCGTCACCCACGGGACGCGCGTCGCGGATCCTGAGCCGGGGAAGTGCAACCCGCGGCCGCGGACTGCCGGCACCGAAGGGACCTGCCGCCTCCAGCATCTCGCAGAGTTCGGCCGTAGCGGCGCCAACGCCGAGCACGGCGTCGATCGCGAGCGAGCCCCCCATCCCGCTGTCCACGCCCGATCGGGCGAGAAGCGCGCCAAGCCGCGTCATCGCCGTGTCGAGCCCGTCCCGCGTCACGCTCATTCCCGCCGCCATCGCGTGGCCGCCGCCCTTCGAGATCAACCCCTCGCGCGCGAGCGCCGCCACCGCCGCGCCGAGATCGACGCCCGGGACGGAGCGGCCGGAGCCCTTGCCCTCCGGCCCGTCGAAACCGATCACCACCGCCGGACGGTCGTAGACTTCCTTGAGCCGTGAGGCGACGATGCCGACGACGCCCGGATGCCAGCCCTCGCCCGCCGCCCAGACGAGCGGCCCTTCCGTGCCCCTCACCTCCACCTGGGCCTCGGCGGCGGCTCGCACTGCGGCCTCGATATCCTTGCGCGCACTGTTGAAGGCCTCGAGCTTCCCGGCCAGCATCGCCGCCTCGTGCGGATCGTCGGTGGCGAGGAGGCGCGCCCCGAGATCGGCAGAGCCGACGCGGCCGCCGGCATTGATCCGTGGCCCGAAGACGAAGCCAAGGGCATGGACGCCCGGCGGGCCAGAGAGACGGCCGACCTCGGCCAGCGCGGCAAGACCAGGTCGCAGTCCCTTCCCCATCATCGCGAGTCCGGCACGCACCAGCGCGCGATTGAGGCCGTGGAGCGGGGCCACGTCCGCGATGGTGGCGAGCGCGACGAGATCGAGATAGCCGCGGAGGTCCGGACCTTCCCGTCCCGCCTCCCGCATCAGCCGGTTGACTGCGACGAGCAGCATGAAGACGACGCCCGCCGCGCAGAGATAGCCGAGGTCTCGCTCCTCGTCCTGACGGTTCGGGTTCACGACCGCCACGGCCTCGGGCAGCGTTTCGCCGCCTTGGTGGTGGTCAAGCACGACCACATCGCAACCGGCGGCGGCGATCGGCGCATGGGCGAGCGTGCCGCAATCGACGCAGACGATCAGATCGTGTTCTGCGCCGAGGCTCCGCATTGCGGCCTCGTTCGGGCCGTAGCCCTCGTTGATGCGGTCGGGCACGTAGAGGGTCGCCTCGCGCCCGAGCGCCCTGAGCCAGTGGAGGAGGAGCGCCGCCGAGGCGCCGCCATCGACGTCATAATCGGCGAAGACCGCGATCCGCTCGGCTCGTTCGACCGCGCGCCAGACCCGTGCGGCCGCCGCCTCCATGTCGCGCAGGCTGGAAGGATCGGGCATCAGGTCGCGCAGCGTTGGTCGCAGGTAGGCGCCAGCCTGGTCAGGGGTGACCCCACGCCGCGCAAGCACGCGGGCGACGAGATCGGGGAGGCCCGCCCCCTGCGCGATCGCCTGGGCGAGCCGGTCCTCCGCCGGATCCGGTCCCGTCCAGCGGCAACCGCAGAGTGAGCGTTCGACGCCGAAAACCGACCGCTCCGCAGCGGGTGCATCCAGACTCACTGTTCCTCCCTCCCCGTCCCCGGCATTCCGTCGTTCCATTCCCGTGGCCGCCCGCGCTTGCGGCCCGGCCGGAGCCGCTCGCCGCTCAGGGTTTCCGCAAAGCGGAGGCCGACCCGCCAGAGGCCGAACCCCGCCGCGGCAATCCAGAGCAGGAGGACCGGCACTGGCCCCCATTCGCCCGCAAGCGCCGAATGCACGAGCAGGACGAGCGCAACGAGGATCGCGGAGGTCCAGACCACCAGCCAGATCCCGGTAAAGACCGTTCCCGCGCGCCCGCGGCGCGCCGCCATCACTGGTTCTTCTGGCGGTAGAGCAGGCGCCGCAGCGAGCCGGTCTTCGACCGCATCAGGATCGTCTCGGTCTCGAGCCACTCGCCGTCGCGCCGGGCGCCCTTGAGGATCGAGCCATCGGTGACGCCGGTGGCGGCGAAGATCACATGCTGGCGCACCATCTCGTCGCGCGTGTAGACGCGGTCGAGGTCCTCGACGCCGTGGCCCCGCGCGCGCTGGCGCTCCTCGTCGTTGCGGAAGAGAAGCCTGCCCTGGATCTGGCCGCCCATGCACTTGAGCGCCGCCGCGGCCAGCACGCCTTCCGGCGCCCCGCCCGAGCCCATGTACATGTCTATGCCGGTAACCTCCGGCTCGGCGCAATGGATGACGCCGGCGACGTCGCCATCGGTGATCAGCCGGATGCGGGCGCCGGTATCGCGGATCTCGCGCACGAGTTCGGCATGGCGCGGCCGTTCGAGCACGCAGACCATGATGTCCGAAGGCTTGCGGCCGCGATGCGAGGCGAGGGCGAGGATGCGCTCGGTCGGGGTCATGTCGAGGGTGACGATCCCCTCGGGATAGCCCGGCCCGATCGCGAGCTTCTCCATGTAGACGTCGGGTGCGTTCAGCATCGAGCCGCGCGGCCCCATCGCGATCACCGCGAGCGCGTTCGGCATGTCCTTGGCGGTGAGCGTCGTCCCCTCGAGCGGATCGAGGGCGATGTCGACCGCCGGGCCGTCGCCGGTGCCAACCTCCTCGCCGATATAGAGCATCGGCGCCTCGTCGCGCTCGCCCTCCCCGATCACCACCACGCCCTGGATGTCGAGGAGGTTGAGCTGCTTGCGCATGGCATCGACGGCGGCCTGGTCGGCGGCCTTCTCGTCGCCGGAGCCTACGAGTTTGGCCGCCGCGATCGCCGCCTGCTCGGAGACCCGGGCCAGCCCCAGCGACAGCATGCGGTCAGCAAAAATGTTTTCCTCGGCCATCGGCGTCCCATTCCTCGTCCAGTCTCGCGTTGCCCCGCTTCTAGGCGATGCGCGGGCGGGGGGAAAGCCGGAAGTCCCGATCGGCCCCCACGCGCGGTGGAAGGCTGACTGGCGGTGCGGGGCCGGACGGAGACCCGGCCCCCATATCGCTTCCGCTGGATGAGCTCGGAGAGGCTACCGACGGATGCTGTGCCTCATGTTCCAGACAGATCGGCTGGAAGCGCGGTCAGACGTCCTCGACCCTCAGGACCACCGGCGCATCGTGGCAGACGTCGAACGCCTCGATCATGGCGAGCGCGCGGTCGAGGGCCGAACGCCCGCAGCGGTGGGTGACGATGAGCACGGGCGCGACCGTGCCCGGATGCGCGCCCTGCCGCATCCGGTCGATCGACACGCCGCTTTCGCCCAAGGCCGCTGCGATCCGGGCAAGCACGCCCGGCCGGTCGGCGAGCACGAAACGGAGGTAATAGGCGGCTTCGCCGCTCGTCCCGGCGCGCGGAGCCTTGCAGAGGCTCGCCGCCGACTGGCCGAAGGTGGGGAAGATCAGCCCGCGCGCGATGTCGACCACGTCGCCCATGATCGCCGAGGCGGTCGGTCCCTCGCCCGCGCCGGGACCCGACATGACGATGCGGCCGACGAAATCGCCCTCGAGCACGATCATGTTGGTAACGCCATCGAGCGCACCGATCGGCGAGGCACTCGGGACGAGGCATGGCTGCGTCCGCGTCTCGAGCCCGCGCGGGGTCAGCCGCGCGACGCAGAGGAGCTTGATCCGGTAGCCAAGCCCGGCTGCGTGCTCGATATCGGCGAGGCTCACACGCTCGATCCCCTCGACCGTCATCCCCTCGTAATCGACGCGGGCGCCGAAAGCAGCGGCGGCGAGGAGTGCGAGTTTCTGCGCCGCGTCGACGCCGCCGACATCGAAGGAAGGATCGGCCTCGGCATAGCCGAGCTTCTGCGCGGCCTCGAGCACCGCGGCGTAAGAAGCGCCGGTGCGCTCCATCTCGGTCAGGATGTAGTTGCAGGTGCCGTTCATCACCCCCATGACGCGGGTGATCCGGTTGGCGGCGAGCCCCTCGATCAGCGCCT
>CAYMOD010000045.1:0-10654 GCA_964391945.1 uncultured Rhodobacterales bacterium
CGT
The DNA here is from genome assembly GCA_964391945.1 of uncultured Rhodobacterales bacterium. GTDB lineage: Bacteria > Pseudomonadota > Alphaproteobacteria > Rhodobacterales > Rhodobacteraceae > Amaricoccus. The sequence goes on from CAYMOD010000045.1 coordinate 4, forward strand.
CCCTGCGAAGAGGAAACCGTTCCGGCCCGCACACTTCTTCAGCAACCTGTTAGGACCGGACGCCGGCAGGGCGCCCGGGTCCTTGCTTCAGCCCGGGATGGGCCGGCAGGAGGTGCTCGGGGCGGGGATCATGGTCGCCTGCTGGTCCCTGCGCAGCTCCGGCCGGGTGTAGGTGACCGTCGTATCCTCGGCCGGGTAGGTGAGGGTGATCTCCGAGGGCACGTCCATGCTCTCGGGATTGGTGCCGCGCGCGACATTGTAGGGATCGGTGAAGACCCCGTACTCGCCGGGCTCGATATTGTAGGTGACGGTGGACGAGCCCGTGCCGGCATTGGCGAGGTATTTGTTCGGGTCGTTCCAGTCGCGCCCGTCGAGATTGGCGTAGAACTTGACGTCGACGAGGACGGCGTCGCAGAGGGGCGTCATCTCCTCGTATTGCGTCGGCCAGCCGCTGCCGCCCGTGGCGTCGGGATAGCGCGCCCAGTCACCCCCCTTGAATGAACAGGCGCCGCCGGCGCCGTAGGCGGCGCGGTCGGGATGGTGGATGCCGTAGATGGGCAGGCCGACCGCCTCCGCGGTGGCGCCGTTCTCGAGATGGAAGCGCGGTGCGGGGGTGACCTCGGTCTTCAGGCTCTCGGCGCTCTCCGCGACCGTCTCCCAGTAGGCGCCGTCCGGCCGGACGTAGCTGAAATCCTCGTTGTCGGTATTGTCATAGACTGCGGCGAGGAAGATGTAGGGCCTGTTGAAGAAGGGCCGCTCGACGATGTAATATTCGGCATCGGTCCGGCTCGTGTCCACGGCCTGCCAGTTCACGTGCAGTTCGTCCTTGCCGGGCTGGCCGATGTTCACCCATGACCGCGCATCCGGCATGTGATCGAGACGCAGGACCTGGGTGTAGTTCTCCTTGATGTCGAAGCCTGCGCGCTTGCCGAGGGGGCCGACCTCGTTGGCACCGGGCTGGGCGAAGGCGAAGTCGAGCGCCGCCTGGGCGTAGGGATAGTCCGGACCTGACATGGTGCAGTAGAAGTTCGCGAGGTCGATCGGCTCGTGGTCGGCGTAGCGGCCTTCGTATTTCTCGTGCGTGATCGGCAGGTCGACGAAGGTGAGCCGTCCCGCCTCGTCGATGCGCTGGTCGGGGTAGCGGTAGCCCTCCCGGCCCAGATCCGGCAGGAAGGAGGCGTAATCCTCGCGCACGGTCTCGAGATTCTCGGCCGCAAGCGGGTCGGCGCCTTCCGGAAGTCCCTCGGCGCCGGGGCGGAGATATTCACGGATCGTTCCGTTTTCCTGCACGCGCCACAGACCGTGTTTTCCTTCGCCGAGCATGGTGAAGACCTGCTCGGCCACGGTGATGAACCGGTAGGTGTAGTTCGTGTTCATGTAACCGAAATAGACCGGCAGATGCGGGATCCCGGCATGCGTCGTGTCGGGCCGGCCGGTGCCGACGAGTTGCGACTGGCCGTCGCTTTCGGCGATATCCTGGTCTGCGGTGTAGAAGAAGGGATCTCCGAGCGTGAGATCACCCAGATGCGGCATCTCGTCCGCGAAGGCGCCCTGCGCCGTCGCAACGAGTGCGAATGCCGATATCGAGCCTGCGAGTATGTTCTTCATCTTTCTCCCCCAGCGTGTTCTTGGTTCTTTTTACTGGTTCCTGATAACGGTTTCTCGGGTCATCGGCCACCTGTTGGTGGCGGTTCAGATGCCCTTCAGGCGGGCGCCGCAAACATAGGCGGTGCCTTCGCTCTCGGTGGTGAAGGTGATCGACGAACCTTTCGGCAGCAGGACGACGTCGCCTTCCTCGGCCTCGATGGTCGTGGTGCCGTCCGAGATCGTGATGACGCCATCGAGGATGATCTTGGTCTCGTCGTGGTCGTAATCGTAGGTCAGCGGCGCCTCGGATGCCTCGAGCCGGAAGAAACCGCAGGTGAGCGGCGAATCCGGATCGCCGGTGCTGACGACATCCGCGAAGAACGCGTTGACATCCGGCACTTCCATCGAGGGGAGATCCAGCGAGCGCGCGTCCTCGATATGCACGATCCCCTCATTCTCCTGCGCAACGGCGACCGTGGCAAAGCTTGCGGCCGCCGCGAATCCCGTGGCAAGAAGAATATTGCGGATATTCGTCATCACCCCTCCCCTTCATGCGTGACAGAATGGATGTCGGGAGCAAGTCTATACGCATCGGCGCTGATTCGCGCATGACAGAAAACCCTCAATGCGGTGCAGCATGGCTTCCGCTCCGGAGCGGCGTTCGTCTATAAGCGCGCATGGTCGGGCGCATCATCGAGACCCTGGAGGATGTGGCGGAGGGGGCAGAGTGGCTGGCGCGGCGCGAGTCACGGTTCAGGGAAGCCCTGGAACTGACCGGACCGCTCCCGCTCCGGCGGCGGCCGGACGGATTCGCGGCGCTCCTCGGTGCTATCGTCAGCCAGCAGGTCTCGGTCGCGGCGGCATCGGCGATCTGGGCGCGGCTCGAGACAGCGGGGGCGACAGAGCCCGCCACACTCGCGCTCCTGTCGGAGGAGGTCCTGCGCGGTTGCGGCTTGTCCAGACAGAAGATCATCTATACCCGGGCGCTCGCGGCCAGCGGCATCGATTTCGCGGGGCTGCGATCGATGCCGACCGAGGATGTGGTGCGGACCCTTACCGCTGTGAAGGGGGTCGGCGTCTGGACCGCCGAGATTTACGCGATGTTCAGCCTCGGCCGGGCCGATGTCTTCGCGCCGGGCGATCTCGCGCTCCAGGACGCGACACGGCTCCTCTTCGGGCTCGAGGCCAGACCGCGTGAGCCGGCGCTCCGGATGATGGCAGCGGACTGGTCGCCCTGGCGGGCGGTTGCCGCCCGGCTGCTCTGGGCCTATTACCGCGTGCGGAACCAGCGTGAGGGGACAAGATGACGCTTACGGGACCCGAGCGGCCGGCCGAGTCGGGAAAAGCCGACAGTCTCGTCGTGCTGCTCCATGGCTATGGCGCAGACGGCGGCGATCTGATCGGCCTTGCCGAGCCCCTGGCACCGCATCTGCAGAACACGCGGTTCGTCGCGCCGAACGCACCGGAGCGCTGCCGGAACAATCCTCTCGGCTACCAGTGGTTTCCGATTCCCTGGCTCGATGGTTCGACCGAGGCGGAGATGCAGGCGGGGGCGATTCGCGCCTTCGCGACGCTCGATGCCTATCTGGAGGGCATGGCCGGGGAGATGCCTCCCGAGCGCACGGTACTCGTCGGCTTCAGCCAGGGCACGATGATGATGCTTCATGTCGCGCTGCGCCGGGCGGCAGCCTATGCGGGGCTCGTCGGCTTTTCGGGACGGTTGCTGCTGCCGGAGATGCTTCCGGGCGAGATCCGCTCGCGCCCGCCGGTGTTGCTTGTCCACGGCGATCTGGACGAGGTCGTGCCGGTGGCGAGTCTCGCGGAAGCCGCGGATGCACTGGTTGCGGCCGGGGTCAAGACGTATACGCATGTCTCGAAAGGGACCGCGCACGGGATCGCGCCCGACGGGCTCGGGCTCGGGCTCCGCTTCATCCAGCGGCAGCTCGGCCTCGCGGAGGACGCCTGAGCATCCCCCGTCACAAAAGCGTGGCGTTCTCGCGCTAGAAGCGGGGCCGTGGCCGTTCACGAGATTGCAGCTTGCCAGTTTCGGGCGCGGAGATAATAGTCGGTGCGATCTTCGGCCCTTGTGCCCGAAGCCTGGGAGGGGGGCCCGTTACGCGGGAAGTCCCAGCCTATGTTACACGCCAACGTCGAAGCCGCCCCGCCGCTCGCCGCGCGCGGGGTCGCGATGCCGAGTTTCGTGCGTAACCCTGCGGGCCTGCGCGATCATCCGGCGCTTGTTCTCAATGCCGATTACCGGCCGCTCTCCTACCTGCCGCTGTCGCTCTGGCCGTGGCAGGAAGCGATCAAGGCAACCTTTCTCCACCGGGTGATCGTGCTGGCGGAGTATGACGAGGTCGCGCGCTCGCCATCGCTCGTGGTCGCGCTGCCGTCGGTGGTGGTGCTCAAGGAGTATGTCCGCCCGGCGAAAACGACTGCCTTCACGCGGTTCAACCTGTTCCTGCGCGACGAGTTCACCTGCCAGTATTGCGGCGCCCGGGACGGGCTCACCTTCGATCATGTCAAGCCGCGCGCGCGCGGCGGGCGAACCACCTGGTCGAATGTCGTCGCCGCCTGCGGGCCGTGCAACCTGCGCAAGGGCTCGAAAACCCTGAAACAGGCCGGGATGCAGTTGCGCCGGCCGCCGATGCGCCCTGACCCGGAGCAGCTCCAGAACATCGGGCGCAAGTTCCCGCCCAACCATCTGCACCGGAGCTGGATGGATTATCTCTACTGGGATGCCGAACTCGAAGCATAGGCTTTCGCCCAGAGCCCCGCGAGGCCAAGCGACAGCACGCCGTTCCAGGCGGCCATCGACAGGCCGAGGAAGCTCCATGGGATCTCGTCGCAGCGCACCACCGGTGCGGTCATGATCCGGTCAAAAAGCTCATCGCTTGAGAGGGAGCCGACATCGGGCGCGGAACAGGCGGCGAGTCCCTGCCACCAGCCCTGCTCGACACCGGCGTGGTAGCCGGCGATCCCTGTGCCCACAAGCACCGCGACGAGGCCGAGGAGGGCGACCGGCCGCACCGGCGCGGCGAGCGCGATCAGGCCGAGCGCGCCCGCGATCGCGTGCGGCCAGCGTTGCCAGATGCAGAGCGGGCAGGGGGGAAGCCCGCCGACGAACTGGAAGAGCAACGCGCCGGCAAGGAGCGCGAACGAGCCGATCCCGGCGAAGAGCGCGATCCGGCGGGGCAGGGCGGCGCTTCCGCTGCGCGTGTCCGCGATCCGGTTCACGCGAATTTCAGCACCGCAAAGCCGCCCACGAGCATCACCATGAAGGCGGTGAAGACAAGGCCGAGCCGCTCCTCGATAAAGGAGCGGATCGGGAGCCCGAACTGCATGAGCAGGGCCGCGACGATATAGAAGCGCAGCCCCCGGGCGATCAGCGACGCGACCATGAACACGGTGAAATTGAGACCGGTCGCCCCGGAAAGGATCGTCGCCACCTTGTAGGGGAAGGGGGTCAGGCCCGCGATCAGCACCGCCCAGGCGCCGTACTGGTTGTAGGCTGCCGCGAAATCGTCGAAGAGCGATTCCTTGCCGTAGAAGGCAAGCACAGGTGCACCGACCTGCTCGAAGAGCACGAGCCCGATCAGGTAGCCCGCGGCGCCCCCGAGCACCGAGGCAACGGTGCAGACAGTCGCGATCAGAAATGCACGACTGGGTGCGGCGAGGACCATCGGGATCAGGAGAAGGTCGGGCGGAATCGGAAAAACCGAGCTCTCCACGAAGGAGATCACCGCCAGTGCCCAGAGTGCATGGGGCGATGCGGCCAGCGCTATGGTCCAGTCGTAAAGTCGCTGCAGCATCGGGTTGACATCCATCAGAGGCACTGGCGTCAAGCATCACGCCCCGCGAGCCACGTCAAGACCCGCGTCGGATCATCCTTTCCGGCCGGAGCCGACGGGCGATTCCGGGGTGGGGACGATCCGGAAGGCTGGAGCGGGGCGAGACCGCGGATGGTGAAAAAGGTCCGCTCCGGAGGTGGCCGGCGGATGCTCGCTGCGGAATCACTATAGTTGCAGCTGACCTCTCGCGGTGCCCGGCAACGCCCGTTATTGTCGCGGCGAGCGCGCGGAAACGGGAGGTGACGGCGATGGAACTCACAGGCTCGCGCCGGATTGCAGCAGATCGCCGAAAGGTCTGGGAAGGGCTGAACGACCCGGAGACTCTCAAGGTTTCGGTCCCGGGATGTCAGGAGATGACCGGGAGTCCGGAGGAGGGGTTCGCGGCCGTGGTCAAGCAGAAGGTCGGCCCGGTCAGCGCCACCTTCCGGGGCGCGGTCCAGCTTTCGAACATCGTGCCCGGTGAGAGCTACACGATTGCCGGCGAGGGCAAGGGGGGTGCCGCGGGTTTTGCCAGGGGCAGCGCGGATGTGCGGCTTGCGGACGCTGATGAGGGGGACACGCTCCTCACCTATGATGTGCATGCCAGCGTCGGCGGCAAGCTCGCCCAGCTCGGCAGCCGGGTCATCGACGGTTTCGCCAAGAAGATGGCCGATCAGTTTTTCGAGAATTTCCAGACGGCGATGGAGGGAACAAACACACCGGAACCGGATGCCCCCGTCCCCGCCGATGCGGAGACTGCGGATGGGGATGGCGCATCTGCCAGCACGGGCGGGGGGCGGATCTCCAACTGGTTTCGCGGCAAGCGCGGGAGTTGAAGCCTCAGCCCCGGACCAGGGCCCAGGCGAGAACGAGGATCAGCACGACCCCGGCCGTGGCGGAGGGAAGGTACCCCCAGCTCCGCGAATGCGGCCAGACGGGAAACGCGCCAACCACCGCGAGAGCCAGGATGATGATGAGGATCGTCGTGAAATCCATCGGGTTTTCCCTCACTCCGTAATGGGCGGGCCGTCATGGGCGTGAGGGGAACGCACCCTCTGCCGGGGCGGTTCCGCTGGCAGAGGGTGGCGGAACGTCGGTTACGGGCGACGCGAAGGCGATTCTCAGCCGCGCGCCTTGGGATGGGCGGCGAGATAGGATTCCATCAGCCGCACCTGATCGACGCCGGTATAGATCTGTGTCGTCGTCAGCGAGGCGTGCCCGAGCAGTTCCTGGATCGAGCGGAGGTCGCCGCCGGCCTCCAGCAGATGCGTCGCGAAGGAATGCCGGAGACTGTGCGGTGTCGCCGAGGCCGGCAGGCCGAGCTGAAGCCGGGCCTTTGCCGTGACCTTCTGGACATGGCGTTGACCGAGCGCACCGCCCCTGGCGCCGATGAAGAGCGGGCCGTCGGGTCCCGGCTCCCAGGGGCAGAGGCGTCGATAGGTCTCGACCGCCGTTGCCGCTACCGGCAGCACCGGGATCATGCGCTCGCGCCCGCCCTTGCCGAGGATGCGCAGGCTCTCGCCGAGGGGTGCGTCGCGCCACCGGAGGCCAAGCGCCTCGGAGATGCGCAGGCCGCAGCCGTAGAGAAGGGTGACGACCGCGACGTCGCGCGCCCCGATCCAGGGTTCGAGCGTCTGGAGTTCCACCGTCTCGATCAATTTTCGCGCCGCATCGGCCGGCACCGGACGCGGCAGAGATGGGTTGAGCCGTGGCCCGCGCGTTGCGAGCACCGCCGAGGCTTCGATCCCATGCGCCTCGGCGAGCCAGGCGTGGAAGCTCCTGACCGCCGCCAGCGACCGGGTGAGCGAGCGTGCCGAAAGGCCGCGGCCCCGCGTGTGCGCCATCCAGGCGCGCATGTCGGAAAGCGTGATCGTGCCGAGTGTCGAGCGCCCGACCGGACCACCAAGATGGGAAGCGAGGAAGCCAAGGTAACCGGTTGCGTCACGGCGATAGGCGTTGATCGTGTGCTGGCTTGCCCCGCGCACCGCCATCAACTGGGCGAGCCAGTCGTCCACGAGTGACGCCGCCGCTTCGGAACTGGCGGGCGTCATGCCAGCCAGCGCCGCATCGTGCGCTCGACGATGCCGCCGAAGAAGGTCAGGAGATCGATGCCCTGTTCGGGGTCGAAACGGTTCGGCTCATGCGAGCCCAACGCGAGAATCCCCGGGAGCCGCCCCGGCCCGAGATCGAGAAGAAGTGCCGCCTCCGAACGGATCCCGGGCGCTGCAGCGCCGTAGACGGTGGGCGAGGCCCGACTCAGCCCGCGTAGCACCACCGGCCGGACCGGCCCGCCGCGCCCGGCGGTGACATAGGTCTCCGCCCCGCCCGCCGGCAGCGCGACGACCGCTTCTTTCAGCTCCTCCGGCCCGAGTCCGGTGCCGGGTTCGGCCGCCGGCGCTTCGAGCGCGAGCCGGATGATATCCACATGGAGCGTGCCGGGCACCTCCTCCTCGAGGATGCGCAGGAAGCCACGAAAATCCTCCGCGCCGAGAAGCGCAAGACCGGCGCGGTGGATCTGCGCCGTGCCCGCGACATTGTCGTAGGCGGCGGCCAGCACCTCGCGATGCGTGTCCTCCAGCCGGTCGAGCCGCTCCTCGAGCCGCTCGACCAGGACCCCCCGCAGGTCCACCACCTTGCGCCCGAAACCCCGGCGCTCCGCCTGCACGATGCCGCGCATGAGCTCGATGTCGTCGAGAACGATGCCCGGATCGGCAAGGATACGCGCACGCAGGGACGCGGCGTCGGCTTCAGACAATCCGCTGCCCCGTCGCCTGCCAGTCCTTGAGGAAAGCGTCGAGCCCGCGGTCGGTCAGCGGATGAGCGGCGAGCGCCTGGAGCACCTTGGCGGGGGCCGTCGCGATGTCGGCACCCGCAAGCGCCGATTGCGTGACATGGTTCGGCGTCCGGATCGAGGCGGCGAGGATCTCGGTCTCGAAATCGTAATTGTCGAAGATCGTCCGGATGTCGCGGATCAGTTCCATCCCGTCGAGATTGATGTCGTCGAGCCGGCCGATGAAGGGCGAGACGAAGGTGGCGCCGGCCTTGGCGGCCAGAAGCGCCTGATTGGCCGAGAAGCAGAGGGTGACATTGACCATCCGCCCCTCCTCCGTCAGCACCCGGCAGGCGCGCAACCCCTCCCAGGTGAGCGGGACCTTGATCGCGATATTCGGCGCGATCTCCGCGAGTTTCCGGCCCTCGGCGATCATCTGCTCCGCTTCGAGCGCCACGACCTCGGCCGAGACCGGCCCCGGCGTCACCTCGCAGATTTCGCGGATCACCTCGACGAAGTCGCGGCCCGCCTTCCTGATCAGCGACGGGTTGGTGGTGACGCCATCGACGAGGCCGAGGGCGGCGAGCTCGCGGATCTCGGCGATCTCGGCTGTATCAACGAAGAATTTCATGTGTTCCGCCTATGCCTCGAGCGTCATCCGGCGCGGCGCCTGAGCTCTTGTGGTCCCCTCTGATCCTATCCCAAGGTGTTGCACGATGGAACACCCTGCTCGACTCGCCCCTGCCGAATTCTTCCCGGAAGGTGCGCGCGTTGCCGTCGTCACGGACAGCGGCCTCGACCGCCTGCTCGACTACCAGGCGCCGCCGGGCGGTGTCGCGCCCGGCGCGCTGGTGACGGTGCCGCTGGGGCCGCGGCACGTGCTCGGCTGCGTCTGGGGTGCGGCCGAGGGCAGGATCGCCCCCGCGCGTCTCCGCCCGGTTGCAGCGGTCCTGCCGGTGCCGCCGCTGCGGCCGGAACTTCGGACCTTCCTCGGGCGTGCCGCGGACTACACGCTGACGCCGCTCACCGCGATGCTCCGCCTCGCCACGCGCGCACCGGGCCTCGGCATCCCGCCCGGGGAGCGGCGCCTCCTCGTGCCGACCGGTCGTGAGCCCGGGCGGATGACCGGGGCCCGCGCCCGCGTGCTCGATGTAATTGCCGCCCGTGGCGGTGCGGGTGACACTGCGGCGGAACTTGCCCGGGAGGCGGGCGTCAGCCCCTCCGTCATCAAGGGCCTCGTCGAGCAGGGCGTGTTCGAGGAACGCCTGGTGCTGCGTGAGGCTGCCCTGGAGCCGCTCGATCCCGATCACGCGCGGCCCATCCTCTCGCCCGATCAGGAAGTTGCGGCGGCCGCGCTCCGCGAGGCGGTCGCCGCGCGGCGGTACTCCACGACATTGCTCAAGGGCGTCACCGGTTCCGGCAAGACCGAGACCTATCTGGAAGCCGTGGCGGAATCCCTGCATGCCGGCCGGCAGGCCCTCGTCATGCTGCCCGAGATCGCGCTCACCGTCGATTTCCTCGCCCGCGTCGAGAAGCGGTTCGGAACGCGGCCGCCCGAATGGCATTCCGGCCTGACCGGCACCCAGCGCCGCCGCACCTGGGAGGCGGTGGCTTCGGGGGAGGCGAAGCTCGTGGTCGGGGCGCGCTCGGCGCTCTTTCTGCCGTTCGCGGATCTCGGCCTCGTCGTTGTCGATGAGGAGCACGATGGCTCCTACAAGCAGGAGGAGGGTGCGCTTTACAACGGGCGCGACATGGCGGTTCTGCGCGCCTCGCTCGAAGATGCGGCTGTCGTGCTGGCGTCAGCCACCCCCTCGCTGGAGAGCTGGGTGAACGCCAAGGCCGGCAAATACGGCCGGCTCGACCTCCCCGAACGTTTTGGCGAAGCGGTCATGCCGGAGATGCGCGCCGTCGATCTTCGCGCCGACCCGTTGCCGCCGGGGCGCTGGATCTCCGGCGGCCTCGCCGAGGCGGTCACGGCCCGGCTCGCCGCTCGTGAGCAGTCGCTCCTGTTCCTCAATCGCCGCGGCTATGCGCCGGTCACCGTCTGCCGCGCCTGTGGCCATCAGATCGGCTGCCCCCATTGCGACGCGCGGCTCGTCGAGCATCGCTTCCGCGCCCGCCTCGTCTGCCATCAGTGCGGGCACGAGAAGCCGATCCCGACCGCATGCCCGTCCTGCCAGGCGGAAGGCCGCCTCGCCGCCCTCGGCCCCGGTGTCGAGCGGCTCGCCGAGGAGGCGGGGGATCTCTGGCCCGAGGCACGGATCGCCATCCTCTCCTCCGATCTCGCCGAAGGGCCGAAGGCGCTCAAGGCGCGGATCGACCTGATCGCGTCGGGAGGTGCGGATATCGTCATCGGCACCCAGATCGTCTCCAAGGGCCACAATTTCCCGCTGCTCACCCTCGTCGGGGTGATCGATGCCGATCTCGGGCTCCAGGGCGGGGACCTGCGGGCGGCCGAGAAGAC
>CAYMOD010000046.1:0-10519 GCA_964391945.1 uncultured Rhodobacterales bacterium
TGGCGCTGGCCACCGGAGAGCTTGACCCCGCGCTCGCCGACATAGGCGTCGTAGCCGCGCCGCCCGGCGGGATCGCGCAGTTCGCGGATGAAGCCGTCGGCCTCGGCGCGGCGGGCGGCCGCGACCATCGCCCGCTCGCTCGCGTCGGGACGGCCGTAGAGGATGTTCTCGCGGACCGAGCGGTGGAGCAGCGACGGGTCCTGCGTCACCATGCCGATCTGGCGGCGCAGGCTGTCCTGCGTCACCGCGCGGATATCCTGGCCGTCGATCTCGATCCGGCCGCCCTCGGGGTCGCGGAACCTGAGGAGCAGGTTGACGAGGCTTGACTTGCCGGCGCCGGAGCGGCCGACGACGCCGACCTTCTCGCCGGGGCGGATGGTGAGGTTGATATCATCGAGCCCGCCGCGACCGCGGCCGTAATGATGGGTGAGGTCGCGGAAGGCGATCTCGCCCCGGCGCAGCACCAGCGGTGGCGCACCGGGCCGGTCGGTGACGCCGTGCGGCACCGAGATCGATTCCATCCCCTCGCGCACGATCCCGGTCTGTTCGAAGAGATGGATCGTCACCCACATGATCCAGCCGGTCATGCCGTTGAGCCTGAGCGTCAGCGCGGCCGCGGCCGAGACCTCGCCGATCGACATCGTGCCGACGCTCCAGAGCCAGATGCCGGGGCCGACGACGGCGACGATCAACAGGCTGTTGAGGAGCGCGAGCCCTGCCGTCATCACCGACATCAGCCGCATCATCTTGCGCATGCGCAGGAGGTGGCGGCGCATGGCGCGGCCGGCATATTCCTCCTCGCTTCTGCCATGGGCGAAGAGCTTTACGGTCTCGATATTGGTATAGGCATCGACCACCCGGCCCGTCACCGTCGAGCGCGCGTCCGAGACGCGCTGGCTCGCGCGAGCAATCCGGGGCGCGATCCAGCGCAGGAAGGCGAGGTAGAGGCCGAGCCAGAGCGCGAGTGGCAAGGCAAGGCGCGGGTCGATCTGGCCGAGGATCAGCAGCGCGCCGAGGACATAGGCCGCACAGTACCAGATCGCCTCCATCCCCATGTAGCCGATCTCGGCGACGGCGGTGGAGGTCTGCATGACCCGGTTGGCGAGGCGTCCGGCGAAATCGTTGGCGAAGAACGACGATGACTGCCCGAGCATGTGCTGGTGATAGCGCCAGCGCGTGCCGGTCCCGAGGTTGGGATCGACGCTCTGGTTGAGGAGCATCGCATTGAGCCCGATCGCGAGCGGCCGGAGCAGGAGGATGAGGACGACCGCGAGCGCAAGTTCGACCCCGTGGCGCAGGAAAAGCGCGTCGGGTCCCGCCGCCGTCATCAGGTCGATGACGCGGCCGGAATAGAAGATGAGCCCCGTCTCCATCAGCGCGACGACGAGGCCGGTGATGGCGAGCAGGGCGATGACGCGACGGTAGGGGTGGAGCGCCTCGAGGAGGAACGGCCAGAGCCGTCCGGGCGGCGGCCGGTCGGGTACCGGGGCAAACGGATCGACCAGCGCCTCGAAGCGGCGGAACAGGGAGAATCGGCTCATCGATTGTCTCAGGGGCAGCTTCAGGCAGGCGAATGGGCGGGAGCGCGAGCGGTGCGCGCGTCCGGAGCGCGGCTCAGCGAGCGGTCGGGTTCCGGAAAACGTCCATTCTGATCCTCCTCCTGATCGCCCCCTCTCTACCCGATCCCGGCGCCGATGTCGATGCCGGCGCGCCGATGCCTCGTGCCCGGCGCCGTCTTAACCAGTTCTCAACGAAATCGTGGATCGGGACCGGAAATGGTGAGATGCAGAGGTCACCGGCTTCGATCCTTTCGACGGTGACGGTCCGCCTTGGGGTGGCGGATCCGATGCCGCCGCCCATGGGGGAGGGCGGTGCCGGTGATCGCTGGGTGGCCGCGGCCGGACTGGCCGCGGTGGTGGGAGCAGCCGGACTGGCTGCAGTGGTGGGAGCAGCCGGACTGGCTGCAGTGGTGGGAGCGGCGGCGCCATGACAGCGGCCGCGGCAACGGGGCGGGCAAACCGCCACGCCGGGTTCCGGACGAACCGTTGCCGCGACCAGCGCTACGGGCGCCGCCGCTCCCCTCGAGGCCTCCGGCAGATCCGGAAACCGTCTCCGTGGCACGCTCCTGGAGCGATCTACGCGGGTCGTTAACACTCGGGTAGGTTCTGATCACGATTTAGAATCAATGTCTTAAGGGGGTTCTCACGCGTGGGCACCTTTCGCCCACGCCTGGAGAGCACGAGCGCGCAGGCACCCGGCTTGGCGTTCGGCAGGGTGCGCGTCAGTTGGTTTCGGCATCGAACGGATCTCTCGGGCGCTGAGGCCGACCCTGACCATTCCGGTCGGCGACGACCCGCCGGCTTGCCACCCGATGCGCTCTGCCGCTAATCCCCTGGCCGAGGAGGATCCCCGATGCAGCCCGACATGGTCTCAGACGCCAGTATCTCGGACGCCCGCAAGGCGCGCGCCGCCGAATGGTTCGCCGCGCTTCGCGACCGCATCTGCGCTGCCTTCGAGGCGATCGAGGACGCGCAGGACACCGGCCCCTTCGCCGATCTGCCGCCCGGCCGGTTCGTCCGCAAGGAGACGCGCCGGGGCGCGGAAGGCGATGGCGGCGGCGGCGTGATGGCGATCATGCGCGAGGGCCGCGTCTTCGAGAAGGTCGGCGTCAACATCTCGACCGTCTACGGCACGCTCGCCGAAGCCGCACGCCGCTCGCTGACGGCACGCAAGGAGATCCCCGGCCTCGACGCCGATCCGCGGTTCTGGGCCTCGGGTATCTCGCTCGTCGCCCATATGCGCTCGCCGCTGACACCGGCAGTGCACATGAATACGCGGATGTTCTGGACTCCCGCCGCCTGGTGGTTCGGAGGCGGGGCCGATCTCAATCCGGCGATCCCGGACGGTGCGGACACCGCCTTCTTCCACGCCGCGCTCCGGCGCGCCTGCGACGCGCATGATCCGTCCTACTATCCGCGGTTCAAGGAATGGGCGGACGAATATTTCCTGATCCGCCACTGGAACGAGACACGCGGGGTGGGGGGCATCTTCTTCGATGATCTCTCCACCGGCGACTGGGAGCGCGATTTCGCCTTCACCCGCGCGGTGGGCGAAGCCTTCCTCGCCGCCTTCATGCCGATCACCGAGCGGCACATGCGCGCGCCCTGGACCGAGGAGCAGCGCGAGATCCAGCTCGTGCAGCGCGGCCGCTACGCCGAGTTCAACCTCGTCTATGACCGGGGTACCCGGTTCGGGCTCGAGACCGGCCACAACCCGGAAGCAGTGCTGATGTCGCTGCCGCCGGTGGCGAAATGGCCCTGAACGGGGCCCCGGAAATCCGTGAGGAACGTCCGGAAGATATCGAGAGCATCTGGCGGATCACCATCGCCGCCTTTGAGGCGACGGAGCAGGGCGGGCGGCTAGAAGCCGATATCATCAGCGCGTTGCGCAGGGCAGGCGCCTTGAGCGTATCTCTCGTTGCGCTCGCGGGCGGCAGGATCGTCGGACATGTCGCCTTTTCACCGGTCATGGTCGATGGAACCTGCCGGGGATGGTATGGCCTCGGTCCGGTCTCGGTCGTTCCGGACATGCAGAGGAAGGGTGTCGGGACATCCCTGATCCGGAGCGGCCTTGAGCGCCTGCGGCAGAGAGCCGCGAGAGGATGCGTCGTCCTTGGCGAGCCGGATTACTATCGGCGCTTCGGGTTCGAGGCCGATCCCGGTCTCGTTCTTGAGGAGGTACCCAAGGAATACTTCATGCGGATCACGCTCGACGGTGATACACCCTCGGGAATCGTAGCGTATCATGCCGCGTTCGCGGCGGCGCTGTCTTGATCGCGTGCCGCTGGTCTGGCGCGCGATCCGCATTTCGGAGGGCGGCTCGCGTGCTGCGCGATCGATGCGCGGGATCGGCGCCGATCGAAGCAGGCGCGCGGGCAGCGGCCTGAGCGAGCGGCTCAGAGCCCGTCCAGGGATCGGTGTCGGCGAGCCGCTTAGACCCCGCCCGGCACGGCCAGGCCTTGGGCGCGCATTGCGTCCTCGGCGATCGCGGGCAGAAGCGGGCGGGCTTCGGCGGCCGTCATCCCCGGCTCCAGACGCGGATCGTAGAGCATCCGCAGCAGCACCTCGTCATGGGCGGTGAGGAAGGCGAATTCGAGGCTGTCATTGAAGAGCGACGGCCGCGCGCCGTCGTAATCGTTCGGCAGGCCCATCGCCTGTGCCATCTCCTCCTCGATGCAGGAATGCCGGGTAAGTTCCGGATGTTCGGACTTGATGAGGACGAGGACGGCGGCATAGCGGTCGGGATCTTCCGGCTCGGAGAAGGCGTAGGCGGTGCAGAAGGTGTCGATCGGCGTCGTGCGGATCGCACGCATTACCGAGGGCTCGAAGCCCGGCAGGCGCAGCGCAGCACGACTGGCGAAGGTCTCCTGCTCCTCACGGTTGAGGAAGAGCACAAGGAAGTTGGTGTCCTCACCCTCCGCCATCATCATGTCGAGGCCGGTGAGCCTGGCAAGGCGGGAGGTGAACCCCTCGATATAGGCGCGGTCGGTCGCTTCCACCGCGTCGGGCACCGACTCGCCGACGAGAAGGCCAACACGGACCGGCCGCTCCCAGCGCCGCAGCGTCGCCGGCGTGGCGCGGCGCACGAACCGGCCGGCGATCTCCACATATTCGTCGTAGAGGGCGATATGTTCGAAGTTGTGGACGAGCGCAGGCACCCCCCAGGTGATATCGGCGGGGGCGGTGTCGCGGCGCATCCGGCCGGAGGCGGTCAGCCCGTCCTCGACGCTCGCGTAGAACTGGGTGAGCGAATCGTCGATGGAATCCTTTGGCTGCGCGGGCGGGGGGGTAGCGACGGCCGTCTCCGTTGCCACCGGGGTATCCACCCCCGGCAGCCGGAGCGTTTCGCAGCCTGCCACCACCATCAGAGAGAGGAGGGCCACCGCCCGGACCGCACTCACCCGCATATTCCCATTCCCTAACGCCGGACGGCTCCGCCCACAGTTTCGCCCAAACCCGTCGCCTTGGCCTTGGCCGCGGCGAGCGCGCCTTTCAGTTCCTCTTCCATGCGTACGAGGCTCCGCTCCGCTTCGGCGCGCTTGGCCTTGCCCTCGTCGGCGATCTGGAGGCTCTCCTGAATCGTCGCGATGAGGTCGGCATTGGCGCGTTCGACCGCCTGGATGTCGAAGACGCCGCGTTCCATCTCCCGCCGGATCTCCTTGTTGGCGCTGCGGAGGTTCTCGGCGTTGCGGGTGAGAAGATCGTTGGTCAGGTCGCTCGCCTCGCGCACGGCGCCCGCCGCTGCACGCGAGCGATGGATCGTCACCGCCTGCGCGAGCTGGGTCTCCCAGAGCGGGACGGTGTTGACGAGGGTCGAGTTGATCTTCGTCACCAGGCTCTTGTCGTTCTCCTGCACCAGCCGGATCGACGGCAGGCTTTGCATCGTCACCTGCCGCGTCAGCTTCAGGTCGTGGACGCGGCGTTCGAGGTCATCGCGCGCGGCGCGCAGATCCCTGAGTTCCTGCGCCTTGACCACCGCCTGATCCTCGGGGGCGGCCTGCACCTCCGCCTCCTTGGCCGGGATCTCGTCGCGGTCGAGTTCGGCGAGCCGGGCCTCGCCCGCGGCGATGTAGAGCGCGAGCTCGTCGTAGAAGTCGAGGGTCTTCTCATAGAGCTTGTCGAGCGCCTTGATGTCTTTGAGCAACGTGTGCTCGTGCTGCAACAGTTGGCCGCTGATCCGGTCGATCTGGCCCTGCACCTCCTCGTAGCGGGCCATGAAGATGGCCATCGGCTTCGCGCGGCCGAGCAGACGCTCCCACCACGACTGCTTGCGATCGGGGTCGAGCTCGGCCACCGAGAAGCCGCGGATCGAGCTGACGAGGTTGCGCAGCGAATCGCCGGCGGGGCCGACATCCTTGCTGCGGACGCCCTCGAGCATGCTCTGGCTGATCGTCTGCAGCTCGGCCTGTGCACCGGAGCCGAAGCGGATGATCGACTGGGCGGAGGAGAGGTCGATCTCGCGCTTGCGCTTCTCGATCTCGGCCTGCGCCCCGGGATCGGCGGGCGATGGTATCGCGTCGTTCTTGGGCTCGGGCAGGTGGCGGTTGCTCACCGCCTCGATCTCGCCGAGCGCCGCCCGGGCTTCCGCACGCACGTCGTTTGCCATCCTCGTCTCCTCATCTGGTCCAGCCGGTTTAGCGGGCGGTCAGCCCGTCCTGTTGCAGCCGCTCGCGCAGCACTTCGATCTCGATCTCGAGCTCGTCAGTCCGCTCCGCGAGGAGGGTGCCGCGGCGGGCGGCGAAGCTCGTCTCCATGTCGGCGATCAGCGCCTCGTATTGTTCGCGGGGTACGCCCGCGCGGGTTTCAGGCCGCAGATCGGCGAATTTGCGCGTCGCGTCGCGCAGCCCCACGAGATAGACCGAGAGGAAGCGGCGGGTGCGGCTGAGGTCGCGCGGGTCGCGTTCGATGGCGCGGAACACCTCGCGTGCCTGTTCGCTCAGGTGCTGGATGCGGCCCTCGAGCCGGCGATCGCCGATGCGGCCGGCGGCGGCGAGGGTCTCGGTGACCACCGCCTCCGCCTCCTCGATGGCGCGGACCGCGCGTTCGGCGGCGGGGCCGTCTGCGCCGGCGAGGCCCTTGGCGCGCATCGGGTCGAGGCCGAAGGCCGCGAGGCTCGCGCCGCCGCCAAGGAGGCCGAAGACCAGCGCGCCGACAAGATCCTGTCCGAGGCTGAATGCGCCGACCGCAAACACCGAAATGCCGGTCACTGCCGCACCGAAGAGCTTGCGCGGCAGGGCAGGGGGTTTGGCGACGGTACGGGCGTTGAACTCGGTCTCCGCGCGCAGCCCTTCGTTGACGAGCCAGGCCGAGAGGCTGAGGCCGAGGAAGGCGCCAAGCTCGACCGCGGCTTCGATCGCGCTGCCGCGCAGGGTGGCGCCGAGGCCCGCGACGAGGAGCGGGACCGGAAAGAGATAGAGGAGCCGCGCGCGTACGCTCGTCACCGCCGGCCGGCGGCCGCGGAAGCGCGCGCCCGCGGTTGGCCGGGGAACAGGTTCAGGCCCGCGCGGCGTGCCGGGCGAGTATCTTCCGCCATAGCGCCGGGCCATCAGACGCCTCCGAGCGCGCCGAACCCCGCCGCGACGAGGACCGCGGCGAGAACGGCGTAAGCGATGATGCCGAGGGTCTTGCCGCTCATGCGATTTCCTTGCGTTGTCGTCCAGGCTCGGACGGACAGGGTGAAGATAGGTTCGGGCACCGGCCCTGCCTAGGGCGGCACCGGCGACAGCAAAGACACGACAGCAAAGACACGGGCGCCGCCCATGCGGAGGCGCCGAAGCGCGGGTGCAGATGGAGATGATACTTCCTCCGGGGGGCGATTCGCGGTAGTTTTCGTGTTTGTCACGTCTCCGCCTACCACTGCCCAAGCGCGTGCCGGTCGAGATGATGCGACGGCGCGGGGATCGGGGCGCGGTCTGCCCGATCTGAAACTGGGGGAAGGACGCATGCCCAAGGGCGTCGTAAAGTGGTTCAACACCGAAAAGGGCTACGGCTTCATCCGCCCGGACGACGGCGGCAAGGACATCTTCGTTCACATCACTGCGGTACGGGACGCCGGGCTCGAGACGCTGGCCGACAATCAGCCGGTCGAATTCGAACTCGTTCCCGGCCGCGACGGCCGCACCAGCGCGGGCCAGATCCGGGTGGTCTGAACCCGGGTCGCGGGCGGCTTGTCCGCTCAGCGGCTGGTCGGTTTCGGACCCCGACGCGTATCGGAACCGCGGGCCGGGCGACCGGCCCGTCCTGCCGGGCGCAGCGCCTCCCCCTCGGGAACGTTCAGGCCGAGCTGCTCACGGAGCACGCGCGGCTTCACCTCCTCGACCGCGCCGGGCGCGAGGTCGCCGAGCTGGAACGGCCCGTAGGAGATGCGGATCAGCCGGTTGACGGTGAGCCCGATCGCGGCGAGCGCCCGGCGGACCTCGCGGTAGCGGCCCTCGCGCAGGCCCAGCGTCAGCCAGACATTCGCGCCCTGCTGGCGGTCGAGGCTCACGCTCATCGGCCGGAAACGCTCGCCATCGATGGTGATGCCGCGGCGCAAGGGTTCGAGCGCGGCCTCGTCGGGCTCGCCCCTGGCGCGGGCGCGGTAACGGCGGGTCCAGCCGGTCGCCGGGCTTTCGAGCCGGCTCTTCAGGGCGCCGTCGTTGGTGAGAAGGAGGAGCCCCTCCGAAGTGATGTCGAGCCGGCCGACGCTCATGACGCGCGGGAGCTCAGGCGGCAGGTTCTCGAACACGGTCGGCCGGCCGCGCTCGTCATGCACGGTGGTGATCAGGCCGACCGGCTTGTGGTAGCGCCAGAGCCGCAGCGGCTCGGCCTCGGGGAGCGGCCTTCCATCGACGGTGATCCGGTCCGCAGGGCTGACATCAAGGGCGGGGCTCGCGATCGTGCGTCCGTTCACCGCGATCCGGCCGGCGAGGATCATGGACTCCGCGGCGCGGCGCGAGGCGACGCCCGCGCGCGACAGCCGCTTGGCGATCCGCTCGCCATCCTTCGCTTCCCGTGTCTCCGGTTCCCGCACCATGCCGCCGCTCCCAGAGCGTTTTCAGCGAAAGCGGGTACCACTTTCACGGTTCGAAAACGCGACCACTCCATGACATGGAGCATATTCGGCGAACATCGGTTCGCCGAATATGCTCTAGCACGCGCCTTTCGCCGCCGCCATTGCCCGGTGCGGCTGCCGGGGCTGCTGCGCGCATCGTGAAAGTGGTGGGTCCTCCGGGGATGGAGACAGTCATGCGCATTCATCTTCTTTTCGCTGCGGCGGTGGGCGCCCTCGCCGCCTGTTCCGCCCTTGATCCGCAGGCAGATGGAGCAGCCGGTGCAGCCGAGATTACCGCTGCGCAATTTCCGGGCGGGCCGGCCGGGATCATCCGCTATGTCTGCGAAGACGGCTCGACGGTCGAGGCGCGCTACCCGACTCCCGACGGGGCACGGATCGGGTATCAGGGCCGGACCATCGACATGACCATCGCCCGCTCGGCCAGCGGGGCGCGCTACGTCGGCGGCGGCTGGGAATGGTGGACCAGGGGAATGATCGAAGGAACGCTCACACCGCTCGGGCCGGGCGAGGAGATCGCGTCAGCGCCCGGTCTCGGCTGTGCCGCGCCCGGAGTACCAGGGCCGTGAGTGCCACAAGGCAGAAGCCCGTCGGCGGAAGATCCCCGCTGCGCGGCAAATCCGATCCGGTCTGATCGGGGTCCTCCGCTGACATTGGAGCGATAGAGCGATTTCGAAGCAGGTGGACCCACCTGCTGACCGGGAAATCGTGACCAGTCAGCAAGACAGGGAGCCCGGTCCGATGCAATGGGATCGAGAAGCGCTCTGACGCCGGTACAAGCAGCAGGGAACCTGCCGTTACCGGAGCGCCGCCACGATCGCGTCGAGGCCGTCGGTCAGCGCCGCGGGTCCCGGCTGGAGGATGATCGAGGACTTGATCTCGTGGATGGCGCCCGCGGCGATGGCGGGCACGTTCTCCCAGCCGGGACGGCCAGCGATGCGTTCGGGGCGCACCTTCTTGCCGCACCAGGAAGCGAGGATCACCTCGGGCGCGGCGCCGATCACGTCCTGCGGGCCGACGATGCGGTCTTTCGCCGATTTCTCCGCGGCGAGATGGGCGAAGACATCGCGCCCGCCCGCCACCTCGATCAGTTCGGAGACCCAGCCGATGCCGCTGATCATCGGCTCGTCCCATTCCTCGAAATAGACGCGCGGCCGGGGGCGGCCTTCGCGCGCCTCGCGGATCTGCGCGAGCCGGTCCTCGTAGGAGCGGGCAAGGTCTTCTGCGCGGTCGGCGGCGCCAACAAGAGCACCGAGAGCGCGGATCATCGCGAGGATGCCGGCGATGTCGCGCTGGTTGAAGCCGATGACGGTCACCCCCTCGCGCAGGAGGGATTGCGCGATCTCGGCCTGGAGGTCGGAGAAGGTGAGGACGAGATCGGGTTCGAGGGCGAGGATCTTCGGGATGTCGGCGGAGGTGAAGGCGGCGACGCGCGGCTTCTCCGCCCGCACCCGTTTCGGGCGCACCGCGTAGCCGGAGACGCCGACGATGCGGCGGTCCTCGCCGAGGAGGTAGAGGGTCTCGACCGTCTCCTCGGTCAGGCAGACGATCCGCTCGGGCGGGAAACTGCGCATGGGTCCTCCTTCCGGCTGGGGAGCGGGATGCCATACGGGGCGAAGGGGGGCAAGCCGGGCCGGGGTTTCAGCCGGAGCGCTCCGGTGCCGTGGCCTCATACGGCTTCCGATAGATCAGCTCGGGGAGTGCACGGGCGGCGTCTGCCCGGGGAGGATGCGAAAGCGCCCGGCGTCGTGCCATAGGCGCGCCTTTGGCATGGCGGGCGGTGGGCGAGACAGGCATGGACCGCGATGCCGGCGATGATGACGACGGTGGCACCCGACACGATCCGGCCGAAGACGATCGCCGCCGGCATCCGGAAGACGAACTGGCAGACGCCCGCCAGCACCATCAG
>CAYMOD010000047.1:0-10311 GCA_964391945.1 uncultured Rhodobacterales bacterium
CCATCTTGTTGACGAAGAGAAAATCGCCGATCAGCAGCGTCGGCTTCATCGAGCCGGAGGGGATCCAGAACGGCTGGAAGAACAGGGTCCGGATCACCGCCGCGATGAGCAGCGCATAGACGATCGTCTTGATGAGCTCGAGCACGCCGCCCTTGCGCTTTGCCTTGGTGGTCATGCTGCCTTCCCGATCCCGCTCGTCATCGCGCCTTGTGGTCGCTCGCCCCGAACCTGTCAAGCAAAGGCGGAATCGCGTGTCGGGAAGAGGTGCCGAGGCGGCGCGGGCGCGGAGGCGCCCACGCGTGAAACCTCATCCAGGTTGTTGATTTCCAACCGTGATCAAAACCTGCCCGAGTGTCAACGACCCGGATCAGGCAGCGCCTCGATGACGACGAAGGCCTGCGCCCAGGGGTGGTCGTCGGTGAGCGTCACGTGGACATGTCCGCGGTGGCCGGGCGGGGTCATCGCCTCGAGGCGCCCGGCGGCCCAGCCGGTGAGCACCATCGTCGGCTGCCCGGTCGGGAGGTTGACGACGCCCATGTCCTTCCAGGCGATCCCCATCCTGAGCCCGGTGCCGAGCGCCTTGGAACAGGCCTCCTTGGCGGCCCAGCGCTTGGCATAGGTCGCGACCCGCTCGGCCCTCCGCTCGGCGGTGCGCAGCGCGATGTCGGAGAAGACGCGGTCGAGCACACGCCGCCCGAACCGGGCGATGGTCCGCTCGATCCGCTCGATATTGGCAAGGTCGCTGCCGATGCCGAGGATCATGCCGGCGACACCATGGCGGCGGCGCCCCGCGGGAGAAGGCGTGCGCCGGCCGGGACTTCGCAGCGATCGAGACGATTGGCCAAAAGATGGAATCCCGATTGTGAATGCGCCCCGCCACCCGGAGGCGGGGCGAGGCGCCACGTGATGGCAGGCAAGCGCCCGAAGATATGGGCGGGCGCTGGAGCGCCTTCCGGGTCGATTGCATCGGGCGTGGCTTGCTGACTGGTCGCGCTTTCCGGGTCAGCAGGTGAGCCCAACGGTCTCGAAACCGCTCTAGACCTGCCAGCCGATCTTCGCGTCGACCGAGTGGCGGTTGGCGCCGCGGATCATGAAGAAGAACATGACGCTCGCCCAGATCACCGACTTCTCGGCCCCTCCCCAGCCTTCGCCCTGCAGGATCCAGTGGAAATAGACGGTGACGAGGAGGAGGATGAAGGCGCCGAGCGCCCAGAGCCGGGTGAGGAAGCCGAGCGCGATGCAGATGCCGCCGAAGAATTCCGTCACCGAGAGCGCGAGCGACCAGAATCCGGCCGGTCCGGGGAAGAGGCCGATGCCCTCCACCATCCCGGTAGCCCCGAACGGGTTGAGGATCTTGCTGTAACCGTGCGTGACCAGCGCGGCGCCGGCGACGACGCGCATGATGGTCTCGGCGATCTCGTGCAGGCCTGAATATACGTTGCCGAGCGCCGGCACGATCAGCCGGGGCCGCGGGGTCTGCGTGGTGTCGGACATGGGGCTCTCCGCTGGCTCGAAGGGAAGGCTTACTCTTATTGCGGCCGGCCCCGTGCGCAAGGTCCCGCGGTGCAACCTCCGGCCGGGTAGCCTTTCCGCCACTTGGTCTCCGGGAGGATTTCCATGATCCACCAATACGCTTCGCCGGGCGGTCGTCGGAAAAAGGCTTTCCTCCTTCGAGGGCGCCCGGCCGCCGCGGTTGCGAGCGAAGGCTTGACGTTCTCGACGAATTTTCTCAACAATGCGGGCAGCCAGCTTTCCTTTCCCTCGGGGATCGCCCGCCAGCACACAGCCGTCTTCCCTCACCTCCCCAGCAAAGGAAATCCCGCAATGCGCTGCCATGTTGTTGCCGGCCTGATGGCGAGTCTCGCTGCACCCGCGCTCGCGCAGGACTGCCCCCTGCCCTATTCGATCTTTGAATTCGCGGTCCCGCATGTCGATCTCGAGGAATGTCCCGGGGATCTTGGCGCGGAGGACGAGTTCTGCCGCGCCACGCTCGCCACCGATCACCTCCATGTCTATGTCTTCGCCGAGGATGGCGAGCAATGCCTCCGGGAGGTGCGAAGCTACGGGGACGACGAGTTCGAGATCTCGATCCGGTAGACGCATCCGGGGGCGGCCTTCCGGCGTCCGGGCTGTCCCCTTCCCCCACCACCTCCCGGTCGCGCCGCGTCGGGAGCTCACGGGGTGATGTTTTCGGCGGCGACCGGCTCGGCCGGGCACCAGCCGGCGGGCATGCCGGCCCAGGTGCAGAGGCCGGCGATCCTCGGAACCGTCATGCCGCAGACTTCGCCCGAGTCGATGCCGCTCCCGCCGTTGAAGGCCGCATCGAGGGCGTGCAGATCCTTCAACATTTCACAGGCGTCGTAGAGTTCCAGAGCCGTGGCACTGACGATCACGGCTGTCCCGACGAAAGGCGCCGCTTCCCCGGCTGTCGCGGCGAGGTTGCGAACCGCACCGAGCTTTACCCGTCGCGCCATGCCCTGCGATCGTGTGCGCACCAGATCCGAATTCGCGGCGCGTTCCTCCCGGAGGCGATGACCGGATGCCGAGGCGGCCGCCAATTGTCCCTCAAGCGCGGCAACCGCGGCCCTCGCCCGTCCGAGTTGCCGCGTCCGCATTGCGGCCCGGCGCTCCCGGTGGACCAGATTCACCCTCTGCCAGTGCGCCTGCGTGCGGATCCGATGGTTCCTCGCACCGAGATCCCGGTTCCTTGCGGCGAGCTTCTCGTTGCGCGTGTCGCGTTCGCGCAGGCGCCGGTCCATGTCCTGCCGGACGGTCGGCGCGCCCAGCCGCTCCATGGCTCCCGATACGGCCGCAAAGACGCTCGATACCGTCACCATCCCGATGTTGAGGGCGAGCGACCCGACAAGAGCGAGCAGAGCCGCGATGGAAAGCCCCCGACGTGCGAGGCGCAGGGGAAGAAGGAGGACGCGGATCACCGCATGGATCACCCCCGCGCCTCGTCCATCAACTCCCGCATCCGGTGGATGGCGGCGTCGAGGCCGACGTAAATCGCCTCGCCGATCAGGAAGTGGCCGATGTTGAGCTCCATCACCTGCGGGATGGCGGCGACGGGTTTCACCGTGTCGTAGGTGAGGCCGTGGCCGGCGTGGACCTCGAGGCCGAACTCGTCGGCGAAGGCGGCCATCTCGACGAGGCGGGCGAGTTCGGTATCGCGCACGGCATGATCGCCCGCGAGATGAGCCTCGCAATAGGCGCCGGTATGCAGTTCGACCACGGGGGCGCCGATCCGGTGGGCGGCCTCGATCTGGCGGCGGTCGGCGGCGATGAAGATCGAGACGCGGCAGCCGGCCTCGCGGAGCGACGCGATGAAATGGGCGAGTCGGTTCTCCTCCCGCGCGATGTCGAGACCGCCTTCGGTGGTGCGCTCCTCGCGGCGTTCGGGGACAACGCAGACGGCGTGCGGCCGGTGGCGGAGCGCGATCGCCTGCATCTCGTCGGTCGCCGCCATCTCGAGATTGAGGGGAAGTTGCAGCTCCGCCATCAGCGCGTCGATATCGCGGTCGGTGATGTGGCGGCGATCCTCGCGCAGATGCGCGGTGATGCCATCAGCGCCCGCGGCCTCCGCCACTCGCGCCGCCCGGACCGGGTCCGGCCACGGGCCGCCGCGGGCGTTCCGGACGGTCGCCACATGATCGATGTTTACCCCGAGCCGCAGCCGGCCCCTCCTGCCTGCAGGCGTCGCACTCACCATCACCCTCTCCTTGCATCGCGGCCCAAACCATAGGCGGAGGAAACCTCCCCGTCAGCCCCGCTCTCGCCTCTCGTGCGCACGCGGGCGAGCCTGCGGCCGCGCCGGCGCGCCTGGAAGGCGGCGACGAGCGGGCGCAGCAGGAAGTAGAAGGCGGCGGAGGTGACGAGGCCGGGCAGGAGACCGCCCACCGCATAGGGCAGGACGACGTCGTCCAGGAGCGGCAGGAGGCGTTCCCAGTAGCTCTCGCCGAAACCTGCGAGCGCGAGCAGGCTCTCCCCGAAGCCTTTGGCGCCCTCGGCCAGGGCATCGATGACGCGTCCGAAGTCGCGGCCGGTGACGCCATGGCCGAGGATGCGCCGGCCGAGATTCAGGGAAACCAAGGCGATGATCGGGAAGGTGAGCGGGTTGCCGACGACGGTGCCGATCAGCCCGGCGACGATGTTGGCGCGGAGCATCCAGGCGAGCGTGGCGGCGATCAGGAAGTGGAAGCCGAAGAACGGCGTGAACGAGGCCATCGAGCCGCAGGCGAAGCCGAGGGCGATCCGGTGCGGCGTGTCGGGGATGCGGCTGACGCGGTGGCGGATGTAGCGCATTGCGCGTCCGTAGCCGCGGCGCGGGTAGATCGCCTCGCCCAGACGCGCCGGCAGCGGCCTATGCCCGCGGCGTCTGAACAAGGGCCTGTCCCGCCGGGATCGCGGTCCCGGTCACCTTTCGGCCGCACCCTGCACCTGCCGGTAGCGACGGACCCCGGCCACGTCCTGGTCCGCATCGATCGCGGTCAGGACGTTGGTGAGGTGTTCCATGTCGCGCACCTCGATGTCGATGAGGGTGCGGTAGAAATCCGGCTTGCGATCGGTGAAGGCGATGTCGGTGATGTTGGCGCGCTGCTCGCCGATCAGGGTGCAGATGCGTCCGAGCACGCCGGCGTCGTTCGCCATGGTGATCTCGATCTGGGTCTCGTGCTCGGCCCGGCCGCCGGCGCCGGTCCAGCGCAGGTCGAGCCAGCGCCCGGGCTCGTCCTCGTAGGCGGCGAGCCTGGCGCAGTCGATGGCGTGGATGGTGACGCCCTTGCCGCGCTCGGTGATGCCGACGATGCGCTCGCCCGGCACCGGCATGCAGCAGGGCGCGGGCCGCGCTTCCTGGCCGGAGCCGAGGCCGATGACCGTCTGCTCGTCCGGCGTGGCGCCGCGCGGCCGGTCGGCCTCGCGCAGGAGTTCGGGATAGAGGGTGGCGACGAGGTCGCGCCCGGTCATCTCGGCGGCGCCGAGCCGGGCGAGGAGATCGTCCTCGTCCTCGAAGGCGAGGCGGCTCGCGGCGGTCGCGAGCGCCTTGTCGGTGGCCTTCTTGCCGATGCGGGCAAGCGCCACGCGCGCGATCTCGCGTCCGAGCCGGACCTGGGTCGCGCGTTTCTCGTCCCGGAGTGCGCGGCGGATCGCGGCCTTGGCGCGGCCGGTGACGACCATCTCCTCCCAGGAGGGCTGCGGGCGCTGGCCGTCGGCGCGGATGATCGCCACCGACTGGCCGTTCCTGAGCTTGGTCCAGAGCGGCACGCGGCGGCCGTCGATCTTGGCACCGACGGTCGAGTTGCCGATGCGGGTGTGGATCGCGTAGGCGAAGTCGATCGGCGTGGCGCCGCGCGGCAGTTTCACCACGTCGCCCTTCGGGGTGAAGCAGAACACCTGGTCGGTGAACATCTCGAGCTTGACGTGTTCGAGAAAGTCGGAGCTGTCCTCCGCGACATCGAGCCCCTCGGTGAGCGCGTGCAGCCAGCGGAAGGGATCGACCGCGAAGGGGTTCTCGAACCGCTCGCCGTCCTTGTAGGACCAGTGGGCGGCGACGCCGGTCTCGGCGACGGCGTGCATCTCGCGGGTGCGGATCTGCATCTCGACCCGCTTGCCGTCACGCGCGGAGACCGTGGTGTGGATCGAGCGGTAGCCGTTCGATTTCGGCTGGGAGATGTAGTCCTTGAAGCGTCCGGGCACCGCCGTCCAGCGCTGGTGGACCGCGCCGAGCGCGGTGTAGCATTCGGGCAGGCTGCCGGTGATGATCCGGAAACCGTAGATGTCGGAGAGGCGGGAGAATCCCTCCTTCCTCTCCTGCATCTTGCGCCAGACCGAATAGGGTTTCTTCTCGCGGCCGAAGACCTCGGCCTCGACGCCCGCGGCCTTCAGCACGATGCGGATGTCCTCGGTGATCTTGGGGATGACGTCGCCGGTCTCGTTCCTCAGCGTCAGGAACCGGCGGATGATCGAGGCGCGCGCATCGGGGTTGAGGATGCGGAAGGCGATGTCCTCGAGTTCGTCGCGCATCCACTGCATGCCCATCCGCCCGGCGAGCGGCGCGAAGATGTCCATGGTCTCGCGCGCCTTGCGCCGCTGCTTCTCCGGGTTGAGGAAGCGGATGGTGCGCATGTTGTGGAGCCGGTCAGCGAGCTTGACGAGGAGGACGCGCAGGTCCTTCGACATCGCCATCAGGAGCTTGCGGAAATTCTCGGCCTGGGCGTCGGCGACGGAGGAAAGCTCGAGATTGTTGAGTTTGGTGACGCCATCGACGAGCTGGGCCACCTCGTCGCCGAAACGCTGCACGATCTCGGCCTGGGTGGCGCCGGTGTCCTCGACGGTGTCGTGCAGGAGCGCGGTGATGATGGTGGCGTCGTCGAGCCGCTGCTCGGCGAGCAGCATCGCCACCGTCACCGGATGCGAGAAATAGGGATCGCCCGAGGCGCGGATCTGGCCGTCATGCATCGCCCGGGCATAGGCGTAGGCATCCGCGATCTGCGCCGCATCCGAGCGCGGGTTGTAGCTGCGGACCGCCTCGATCAGCCGCTCGGCCGGGAGGATCGCCTCGTGCGCGGGATCGGTCTCGACCGGGGTACCGGCAGGCGTGGTGACCGTGGGGTCCGGCAGCGTGCTCAGGGTTCGCCCTGCGCTTCCATCAGGGCCCTGAGGAGGCGCTCCTCCGACATGTCGTCCTCGGCCGGCGTATCGGCCATGCCGGGCAGCAGGGTCATGACGTCCTCTTCGGGCTCGTCGACCTCGATCTGGCTCTGGTGCTGCTCGATCGCGCTCTCGCGCAACTGCGTCGCGGTCAGCGTCTCCTCGGCGATCTCGCGGAGCGCCACGACCGGGTTCTTGTCGTTGTCGCGATCGACGGTCAGCGGCGAGCCGGACGAGAGCTCCCGCGCCCGATGCGCGGCGAGCAGCACGAGTTCGAACCGGTTCGGGACCTTATCGACGCAATCTTCGACCGTCACGCGGGCCATGGCAAACCTCTTCTTTGGGAAGAAGGGTTTTGCCTACGCCTCCCGGCCGGAAAACGCAAGAGGATTGCGTTCAAAGCCATGTCATCCCCGCGAAAGCCTCCGGGGGCAGCGCATCGCGCATCTCGCGCACCGTCAGCCCGGTGAGCGGATGCTGCCAGTCCGGCGCCACCTCGGCGAGGGGCGCAAGCACGAAGGCGCGCTCGTGCAGCCGCGGATGGGGCAGCAGGAGCCGATCCGGGGCCACCTCCGCCTGTTTACCCGGATCGAGCCGCATCCAGCGCCCGACCTCGGCGCGGTCGGGGAGCACCGCGTCGCCCGCGGCAAGAAGGTCGAGATCGCAGACCCTGGGCTCCCAGCGGCGCCGCCGGGTACGGCCGAGGGCTTTCTCGACTGCATGGAGCCGCGCCATCACCTCTCCGGGCGTGAGCGCCGCCTCCACACGGATCGCGCCGTTCACGAAATCCGGCCCCGAGCCGGGCGGATGGGCCGGTGTCCGCCACCAGCGGCTCCGCGCCGCGACCCCGAGCCCGTGCCGCCCGAGGGCCGTGACCGCCGCCTCGAGCACCGCCTGCGGATCCCCGGCGGCTCCGGGAGTATTGCTTCCAAGTGCGATCAGGAACATTATCAAACTCAGGCCAATGCCGATTTCCCCGAATCGTCGTCCTTCCTAGACATCCGCTCCGGCATCAGCAAACACATCCGCCTGACGTATTCCCACAAGGTTCTGTTTGATGTTCTATCGCGATGAACGCCTCGCCCTCTTCATTGATGGCGCGAACCTCTACGCAGCGGCGCGCGCCCTTGGTTTCGACATCGACTACAAGCTGCTGCGCACCGAGTTTGCGCGCCGGGGCAAGCTCGTCCGGGCCTTTTACTACACCGCGCTTCTCGAGACCGACGACTACTCGCCGGTGCGGCCCCTCGTCGACTGGCTGCAGTACAACGGGTTCGCGATGGTCACGAAAACCGCCAAGGAATTCACCGACGTGAGCGGAAGGCGCAAGGTCAAGGCCAACATGGACATCGAACTCGCCATCGACGCGATGGAAATGGCCTGCCATGTCGAGCATATCGTGATCTTCTCCGGCGACGGCGATTTCAGGCGCCTCGTCGAATCGCTCCAGCGTCAGGGCGTGCGGGTCTCGGTCGTCTCCACCATCCGCTCCAACCCGCCGATGATCTCCGACGACCTCCGCCGGCAGTGCGACAATTTCATCGAACTCGACGATCTCCGGGAGGTGATCGGCCGCCCGCCCCGCGGCGATCAGCAGCAGACGGGCCTCCAGCGCGCCCCTGTCGAGGATCAGGCCGAAGAATGAGAAGGGAGATGCCGCCGCCGCACGCGGCATCGGAAGCGCCACCGGAAACGCCACCGCCCGACGCTCCCCGCGACTGTCCGCTCTGTCCCCGGCTCGTTGCCTACCGCGAGGAGACACGGGCGAAACAGCCCGACTGGTGGAACGGCGCCGTCGCCTCGTTCGGCGATCCGGAGGCGCGGGTGCTGATCCTCGGCCTCGCGCCGGGAGTGGCGGGCGCGAACCGGACCGGACGGCCCTTCACCGGCGATTACGCGGGCGACCTTCTCTATGGCACCCTGACGAAATACGGTTTCGCCAACGGCCGGTTCGAGGCGCGGGTGGACGACGGGCTCGTGCTCCACGATGCGATCATTGCGAACGCCGTGCGCTGCGTGCCGCCCCAGAACCGGCCGCTCCCGGTCGAGATCAACACCTGCCGGCGCTTTCTCCTCGGCCGGATCGCCGCCCTGCCCGGGCTCCGCGCCGTGGTCTGCCTCGGGCGGATCGCGCACGAATCGCTCCTGCGCGCGTTCGGGGCGCGGCTCGCGCTGCATCCTTTCGCGCATGGCGCAAGGCACGAGATCGGCGGGCTTGTCGTCTTCGACAGCTACCACTGCTCGCGCTACAACACGAACACCGGCCGCCTGACGCCCGCGATGTTCGAATCGGTCTTCGCCGCCCTCCGCGCGGAACTCGGGCCGGGATCAGGCGTGGCCGCGCGAATCTGAGGCCCGGGCCCTCCAGCCTCTTGCAGCAAAGGTTGATGGCTCACCGGCAGGCCGCATATCTCAGGCACGAGCCCGGAACTGCCGGCAAGCCGCTCCCCATCCTGTGCCGGAAACCGGGAAATGGAAGCGCCGAAATGGCCGGCCTTGTCCTCACCACCTGCGACCGGGTTCCGGAAACCCCGCGGGCTGCGTACGCGCCCTGCATATGCGCTGGGCGCTGGAAGAGGCCGGACTGCCGTATCGCATCGAGAGCGTCGCGTTTCGTGACCGGGACGCCAGGCATTTCGCGCCCAGCCCTTCGGCCAGGTGCCGTGGCTGACCGATACCGGGCCGCGGCGCCAGCGGCTGGCCCGCCCTACCCCGTCTTTTTTTCCCGCAGCGGCCGCAGCGCCCTCGCCCAGCGTTCGAGTTCGCCGAGCATCACCTTCCCGCCCTCGACCTGCGGCGATTTCGGCGCGAACATGCCCTCCTCGACCTGCTGCGCGACCATCGGGACCATCACCCCCTCGGGGAGCGGCACGAGTTTCAGCGCCGAGAGCGGGAGTTTCAGCGCCTGCACCGCGCGCAGG
Source organism: uncultured Rhodobacterales bacterium (assembly GCA_964391945.1). Taxonomy (GTDB): domain Bacteria; phylum Pseudomonadota; class Alphaproteobacteria; order Rhodobacterales; family Rhodobacteraceae; genus Amaricoccus. The sequence goes on from CAYMOD010000047.1 coordinate 9,570, forward strand.
CCGCCCGAGATACCGCCGTAGCTCAAGAACCCCACCGGCTTGTAGCACCACTCGTGATAGACGTAGTTCAAGGCGTTCACGAGCGCGGGCGTCGGGCCGAAATTGTATTCGGGCGCAACGAGGACATAGGCATCGGCGGCATCGACGATTTCGCTCCAGCGTTTCGTGTGCTCGTGCTCGTACTGGCGGAGCCGCGGGTGTCTGGGCTCGTCGTAGACCGGGAGGTTGATCTCGGCGAGATCGACGAGATGGACGTCGAACCGCCCATCCTCGCGCGCGAAATGCTCGAACCAGCGGCCGACGCTGATGCCAACCCTGCCAGGGCGCGTGCTGGCGACGACGACGTTGAGGCGAAGTGTCATGGCGGTTTCCCTTCCGGTGCGGAGCGCGTGACCTCCACCCGCCCGCGGCTGCGCGTGACTATCCGCCCGCCCGGCGCGAGGTCAACCGCGCCTCCGACCGGGCGAGGCTGTCAATCCGGAGCGACTTGGGTATATACGGGGGCCGAAATCCCGAAGCCTGCCTGGACAGCCACATGACCGAGATCCGAACGGACCGCGCGCCGATCACGCTCCTCCTTGCCGCGCCGCGCGGCTTCTGCGCCGGGGTCGACCGGGCGGTCAAGATCGTCGAGATGGCGCTCGCGAAATGGGGAGCGCCCATCTACGTGCGTCACGAGATCGTGCACAACCGTTTCGTCGTCGACGAACTGAAGGCGAAGGGTGCGGTCTTCGTCGAGGAG